>JACQKJ010000001.1 GCA_016204595.1 Candidatus Komeilibacteria bacterium
CATCACCGCGGAGCTTGCAGAGATTTCGGCAGCAACCCTTGCCATTCGTTAGATTTGAAATACATGGAGAAACATATAAACGAAGGTAAAATACAGCAGATAATCGGTGCGGTGGTCGATGTGCGTTTCGATAAAATATTGCCGGAAATTTTGTCCGCGCTCACGGTCGCGAAGGCGAAGGACAGTGAGATCGTGCTTGAAGTCGCGAAACACATGGGCGGTAACGTGGTCCGGACGATCGCGATGGGTACGACCGACGGCCTTGCTCGCGGCATGAAAGTGGTGGACACCGGAAGCCCGATCTCGGTTCCGGTCGGCACAAAGACCCTGGGCCGCATGTTCGACCTTTTGGGCAACGCGATCGACGCGAAGGGAAAAGTTGAATCGACCGAACGGTCGCCTATTCATCGCCAAGCGCCGAAGTTCACCGATCAGGCAACGAAGACCGAAGTGTTCGAGACCGGGATCAAGGTTATTGATCTGATAGCGCCGTTCACCAAAGGTGGTAAGGTGGGGCTTTTCGGCGGAGCAGGCGTCGGCAAGACGGTCGTCATCCAGGAGCTCATCCGTAATATCGCGGCCGAGCACGGCGGCTTTTCCGTATTTGCCGGAGTGGGTGAGCGCACGCGCGAAGGCAATGACCTGTATCATGAAATGAAACAATCGGGAGTTTTGGACAAGACAACGCTTGTCTTCGGACAGATGAACGAACCGCCCGGTGCGCGCGCTCGCGTCGCCCTCTCGGCGCTCACCATGGCCGAATATTTCCGCGACAAGGAAGGAAAAGACGTATTACTTTTCATAGATAATATTTTCCGTTTCACGCAGGCAGGCTCTGAAGTATCGGCGTTACTGGGACGCATGCCGTCGGCGGTCGGATATCAACCGACGCTGGCAACGGAAATGGGAGAGTTGCAGGAACGGATCACCTCGACCAAGCGAGGTTCCATCACCTCGGTGCAGGCTGTATATGTGCCGGCCGATGATCTGACCGATCCGGCTCCGGCCACGACGTTTTCGCATCTTGATTCTACGGTCGTGCTATCCCGCGGGCTTGCCGAATTGGCCATTTATCCTGCTGTGGATCCGCTTGATTCCAGCTCCGTCATTCTGGATCCTGAAGTCGTGGGCGAGGAGCACTACAACACAGCCCGCGGCGTGCAGAAAGTTTTGCAGCGGTATAAGGACTTGCAGGATATCATCGCTATCCTTGGCATGGATGAATTGTCGGACGAGGACAAACTTGCGGTCGCGCGCGCCCGCAAGATCCAGCGCTTCCTGTCGCAGCCGTTTTTCGTGGCTGAAGTGTTCACCGGAACAGCAGGAAAGTACGTGCCGCTCAAAGAAACAATCCGAGGTTTCAAGGAGATCTTGGATGGTGCACACGACGATAAGCCTGAACAGGCATTTTATATGAAGGGCGGCATTGACGAAGTCAAATAAAGATGATATAGTATTTTGTTTGCAAATGAGTACTTTTACCCCGTTAGAGACATGCCGTTATATGCTTCTTTTGCGAACCAGATGCCAACCATTAAAAGGGATTATTATATGATCGTATTGATAATACTATGTCTCTAACGGGGTTCACCTTCAAAATCGTAACGCCGGAACGGGTGGTTTTCGAATCGCAGGTTTCGCAGGCAACGCTGCCCACGAGAATGGGTGAGATCACGGTGCTGCCGAATCATATACCGCTGGTTTCGTCAGTTATTCCCGGGGAAATACGCATCGTGGACGAGCAGGGCAGGGAGCATTTGCTCGCGGTCGCAGGCGGGTTCGTGCAGGTGTACCCGGGGAAGATCGTGATATTGGCCGACCGTTCTGAAATGGCTCATGAGCTTGATGAAGCCCGTGCAGCCGAAGCGCATGAGCGCGCCAGGAAGCTCCTCGAAGCAAAGACCGGCATGCCTGACCGCGACTATGCTGCGCTCAAGGCGCTCATGGACAAGGAGCTTGCCCGGCTCAAGGTAGCGCGGAAATATAAGGAGCGCGGTATCAGAACCGGAGATCTGAAGTAATTTTGAAAATAAAAATATTTATGAACAGTTCATTAAATCAAGGGAGGGAATCCACGATGCCGGTTTACCGGATATCGATCGAAGAGCTGAGGATGGACATGCACGAGTGTCCAGGAGCGTTTGTCTCCTGTATTGACCCCCGGTTTTTGTCAGCGGACTACAAGTTCGCGCGACATTCACTCTGGCCGGGTCAGGATTTCGATCACATCAAGCTACCCGGCGCGGGCATTAACTTTCTGAAGAATCCCAATCGGGACATGCTCATCGCGGTTATCCGCGACGTGTGCATGAAACTTCACCACATTAAAGATTTGGCAGTGGTGAACCACTGGGATTGTGGCGCTTATGGTTACTCGCGAAATTTTGCTTCGGCCGAGGCTGAGGAAAAACGTCACGTCACGGACCTGGCAATAGTCCACGCGATACTCCAGAAGGAGTTCCCGGAACTCAAGATCATTGTGGGCTATAGCAAGCTCATGCCTCATGGTCTCGAGTACCACCTCTTGCAAGATATCGACCTGGAAAAGGTCGCCTAACAGAATCAAGAAAACGAAGACCCGCTCAAACCGGAGGGTGCGAGCGGGTCTTGAATTTATACATAGAGCCGGCGGTTCGCGTGAGCGCGAACCGCCGGTATTCTTTTCCAAATTTCCAGAAATGATGAGGGAGGCCTTTTGAGGGTCTCCCTATTTGGTCTGCGACGTGTGCCTTTTTAGGGCGGGGGCCGATTGAACTCGGCCGTGTCGTAGAGGGTGCCTCGGGCGAGCGATGGCGTCATGCGGGTTCTCCTTGTTCGAGGAGCGTTCGTTGACGACTCATGCTACTGCACAAGACAAAATCAATCATACACCCGTTTTTGTGAAATGTCAAGGTATATGGCGAAAAGGTGGCTAAGATATGCTATACTTATACCCATGAAACACTTTTACTTGCTCCGCCACACGGAATTCGAGAATCCGGATAATATTTTCCGGGGGCGTCTTGGGCTTGCGTTGAGCAAGGAGGGCAAGGATCATGCTCGCCGGATCGGAGCATGGTTCAAGGATAAGCATATCTCAAAGATATACTCCAGCGCCGTAGAACGTTGCAAAGCAACGGCCGAAATTGTTGCACAGAGCATCGACGTGCCGGTGGTATTCGATAAGCGCTTGCTTGAAGTGATGCATGCGATCCAGGGCATGAATCTGATCGAGTATCGCAAGGATCGCAATAAGCGCTATTCATTGGTCGACACGCTGGGCGGCGAATCTATGATGGATGTTCAGGTGCGCATGCTGGATTTTTTTTACGAAGCAGTAAAAAGAGATGAAGGCAATAGCATCATTTGCTCGCATGGCGATGGACTGTATTTTTTGTATCTTGCGCTGGTAGGGAAAAATTTGCCTGAAAAGGTGGGTACCATTGACCGGAGCGAATATCAGGAGAAAGGGACGGTGCGGAGAATTGACGTCGAAGGCGATCAAATTACCGTCGGTTCGATCGAAAAATTGTAAACAGAATTAATGATGCCCCGTTCGCGACGCAGTTGCGAACGGGGCATTGTGTTCTTGTCAGGCAGCAGCCAACCGCTACCTTTTTTTCGACGGTTGTGTCTTGGCTTGTTCGCCAAGCGCGGACAGGTCGACTTCGAGCCCCAGGGATTTCGCGAGTTTCACGAAATTCTGTCGAATGCGCTCGATCTGCGCCTCTGCTTTTTTTGTTGCGCCAACCCTGCGAAGCAAACCGTTGAACTCCACGAGCGCGTCTCCTCCTACTGCTTCCGCGAGTCTTGCCAGTTTTTCGTATTTCATGCGGCCTCCTTAGAGAGCAGCCGATGCCTGCTTGATGGATTCTTTCAGCTCCTTGAACTTCGGACTGGTGTCGTTGTTCAGCAGCAGATGCTTTGCCGCATCCAGATGCCCAAGTGCGGTTGTGCACACCGGCTTTTCGAGGATCGAGTCGTGGCAATCCAGCAGTTCCTGTATGAGCGTTTGTATTTCCAGAAGCGTTACGCCGGTTGGAAGTGTTCCGCCCTCATGCTGGAATTTGGTGAGGTGCAGTATCGACCGCTCGATCCGGACCTGGATGTTCTTGATCGTGATCGCAATGTCGCACCGCTTGAGGAGCTCACGGAATCGCTGCCAATCCTCGCGTGAAAGTCGCTTCAGCCGCAACGTGTCACGGGCGCTTCGCATGTCTTCAACAGACCGTAAACACATTTCGCGGTATGGGTTGAATTCCAGTGTCACCAGCTCTTGTGCGAGGAACTCCAGGTGGTCCGCGATAACGATCCTGCGAGGATATTCAAACAGCGGCTTGAAGCCGTCAAACTCGAGGAGTTTGTCCAGGAAATCCTTGGTCACCTCGAGATACAGTTCGGCCAGATGGATGAGAGAAAGCAAAACCTGTTGACGCCCCAGAATGTGCGGCTCGATGCGCATGATCTCATCCACGCGGTTCTGGAGCTCTGTTCGTGCAGCGACGGCTCGCGCCCGGGCTGCCGGACGATTGATCGGTTCGCCGTTACCGCCCAGCATGGCAAGCACCTGCCTGCGCGCCTCGAGCTTGTATACGTTGCGAACGTGCTTCAAAGGGTCTGCGATCTGCATGATGAGACCTTGCAGACTTTCATGCACCCGTGCTATGGGCGTTCGTCCGCCCTTGCCCAGTGCTCGCAGATTCAGTTGCAGCGCCGTTTCGCGTGCTTGGATAAGGAGCTGTTTCTCCCCCTCGTTCAGTTTCGCACCGTACTGGTGGAGAATGTGCACTGTTTGCCGATACGCGGCATACACGCTTGGAACGATCTGCCATTCGGGCTGCCTGCGCGCCGTATCCGGGTTCGCAAGCGTTTTCTGTTTCGACCGCTCCCAGTTGGGCACCAGGAACATGCCGGCGTATTTGCTCGGGTGAGTGACGATGCACAGAAAGATGCCGAAGATCCCGGCCCGCGCAATGAGAAAGACGCTTTTTGCATCCCGCTCGATGACGATCTGCCGATCAATACCACCGCCGAGTGCGTGGATCATGTGATAACCCCCTTTGAAGGAAGCGTTGATTCCGGGCGCTCGTAGCCCGATAGGATCTCAAGGAACTTTTACAATAGGGTACCGTAGCATAGGGCAAAAAAATTATCAATTATGAAAGAAGGCTTGAATTTTTTCTCAAAGGATGGTTATATATATGGTTCTACATACGTCGTCCTTTTACAACTCAACTTGATCTATAACCTTCACCTTTCCCAGTGACTCATAGGGGGATAACGAAATGTCACGTTTGGTTCCGTGGAAGCATCAGCTTGAAGCGGAGAAGGCAGTCACTGACGCCTATCGACGCGGCCTATTAGCTGCTTTGATGGTCATGGCAACCGGCCTTGGCAAGAATCTGACCTCGGCTCTTGCGTACAGACGTTTTCGGCGCTCCATGCAGCATATGCATGGGCGAAGCAGGATCCTGTTCCTCGCGCACCAGTCCGACCTGCTTGATCAGGCACAAGAGACGTTCAAGGAGATGTTCAAGACAACAATGACCTACGGTTCGTTTAACGGCGTGGCCAAAGAGCCTCGAGAGACCGCAGTCTTTGCGACTTTCCAGAGCATGGATCATGCGCTCTTCGGGCGACAACGCGGGAAACGACGAACCTTCTCGCGTAGAAGTTTCGACTACATCGTGGTGGATGAATCTCATCACAGCCACGCGCATACGTATCGCCGGGTGATTCGGTACTTCAAACCGCAGTTCATGCTCGGGATGACCGCAACACCGGACAGGACTGATCTACTGGATATCCGCGAGATATACGGTGAAGAGGTTTATTCTCTGCCGCTTGAAGAGGGCCTTGCGAAAGGGCTCCTGACACCGGTCGATTACCGGCTCGTGACTGACGGGCTTCACGATCTGAGCATTCTCAACACTCCGATTGGGAAATTGAGCGTTAAGCGTTTGAACAAGACGCTCTTCATCCCCCGACGAGACAAGGAGATCGCGCGCATCATTACCCGTCACATCCAGCGAGTATCAAACCCTCGCACGATGGTCTTCTGTCCCTCGATCCGATACTGTGATCGACTGGTCGGTAAGCTTCCGAATGCTGTCGCGATCCATTCACAACTTCCCGACAGAGAACAGACGGAGCGGCTCAAAGAGTTCCGTGCTGGAGATTACGATACCGTTTTGACCGTTGATAAGTTCAACGAAGGCATTGATATTCCTGACGCGAATATCATCGTCTTCCTGCGGTCGACAGCGGCACGGATCATTTTCCTGCAGCAGCTGGGACGCGGACTTCGGAAGATACGCGGCAAGAAACGCGTTCTGGTGCTTGATTTCGCGGGGAACTGCCAACGCCTGCAGATGATCAACAAACTCTGGACCGATGTGGGCAACATCAAGCGTCCCGGGTCCGGCAGGACCAAGGATCCGGCTGTTTCCGTGGATATTGGGACGGTTATGTTCTCCCAAACAGCTCAGAAAATCCTGCGCGTGCTCGATCAGATCAAGATTGGCTACACCAAAGAACTGCTGATCGCGCAGCTGAGGCGGTTGAAGCGCCAGCTTGGTCGGATACCGATGCAGGCGGACATCAATGAAGCAAGCAAGCGGGGCGAGTGTGGAAGTACCAGTGCTCTGAACAGGGTATTCGGCTCGCTTGCAGAAGCACAGCGCGCTGCGGGGATGAAGCCGTTCTATGCAGACACAACACCGGAAGCGCTTCTAGATCAGTTAAAGCAGCTACAGCATACGTTGGGCCGCGTTCCGAAAAAGGAGGATATAGAAGCCGCAAGTGCACGCGGTGAGTGTGCGAGTGCGACCTCATTCACCAAACCCTTCGGCTCGCTAGCACTGGCCTTGCAAGCGGCCGGCATGACGCCAACTCGAAGAAGTCAAAGTTTTGGCGGCAAACCAAAGAAGGCCGATCTTGTCGCTCAGCTGCAACGGCTACGTGAAAAGGTGGGCCGCGTTCCCACAGGAAGAGATATTAACGCAGCGAGTAAACGTGGTGAAATCGTCAATTCCGACTGGATCCGCAAAGCGTTCGGCTCGGTAATGGGCGCCCATCGTGCGGCAGGGATGACGCCGTACATAACGCGAAACATTTCGCCGGCTTTAATGGTGGGGCAACTTAGGAGCCTGAAGCGTAGACTCGGTCGGGTCCCGACGGTTGATGACATCAACGAAGCAAGCAAGCGGCGCGAGTGCGTGAGTTATTCGAGTTTGATCAAGAAATTCGAATCTTTCAGCGGAGCATTACGCGCAGCTGGACTGAAACCGTATCTTCTGCCCACCACTCGAAAAGCGCTTTTGGAGCAACTTCGACAGTTGCAGCAGAAGCTCGGTCGGATACCGACATCGGATGACGTTCGAGCCGCAAGCAAGCGGCGCGAGTGTGCGAGCCCGACGCCATTCCTTGCGGAATTCGGTTCTCTGACTGAAGCAAAGCGTGCAGCAGGGATGAAGTTGTTCTTTGCCGACACGTCACCGGATGCAATACTTGTACAACTCAAGCGATTGAGGCGCAAGCTGGGTCATGTGCCAATTACCAAGGAGCTGCGGGACGCATGTAAACGAGGAGAGTGCGCCCATCCGTCAACCATTGTTAAGATCTTCGGTACGCTCAAAGCCGCTTGCCGGAAAGCAGGCATGGAGATACAGGGGCGTCCCGATCGTTCGCCTCAAGCTCTTATTGCACAGTTCAAGCGATTGGGCCGCAAACTCGGTCGGGTTCCTACGTTTGACGACGTAAACGATGCAAGCAAGCGCAACGAAACAGCCTCTACGAGCGTATTTAGAAAGAACTTCGGTTCAATGCACGATCTTCAGCATGCAGCCGGGATGACGCCAATTCGAAGAAAACCATCGCTCAAAGGTTCAATCAAGTTGAAAAGGAGGAAAAAGAACTAGCGCGGAAATCATCCGCGAACAAGGGGTTCCCAGGGGAGCCCCTTTTCCAATTTAGGTTTTCCTACTACACTTGCCCTATGTCAGTGGATATTTCCAAGCTCAATACAGCGCAAAAGGAGGCGGTTACGCATGGCGAAGGACCTGCTTTGCTTGTTGCCGGAGCCGGCACCGGCAAGACCACTGTGGTCACCAACCGCATTGCCTGGCTTATCCAAGAGGGCAAGGCAAAACCGGAAGAAATTCTTGCAGTGACGTTTACGGAAAAAGCAGCTGCAGAAATGGAGGAGCGGGTGGATCAGCTGTTGCCGCTGGGTTATACCGATCTGTGGATCCATACCTTCCATGCGTTCTGTCAGCGTGTGCTGCAGCAGCATGCCCTGGATATCGGTCTGCCGACCGATTGCACGGTCTTTGATCAGACAGCCGTATGGATTCTCATGCGCGAGAACCTTGATCGTTTTGAGCTTGATTATTACAAACCGCTCGGCAATCCCACACGATTTATTCACGGCCTGGTGACCCATTTTTCACGGTGTAAGGACGAAGGCGTATATCCTCAACAGTATCTCGAGTATGCCGAGAATCTGAAACTTGATTCGGACACGACCGGGGATCAGGATGCCGCAGGTCAGGAAAGTAAACGCATCAACGAATTGGCGAGCGCCTATCACACCTATCAGCAGCTTCTCCTGGAGCACAATGCTTTGGATTTCGGCGATCTTATCAATTACACGCTGAAGTTATTCCGCGAGCGGCCGAAAATCCGCGATCAGTATCGGGCGCGGTTCAAGTATATACTCGTGGACGAGTTCCAGGATACGAACTGGGCGCAGTATGAGCTTATGAAGATCCTCGCCGCGCCCGCGAACAATCTCATGGTGGTTGGCGACGACGACCAGTCGATCTATAAATTCCGCGGCGCGTCGTTCTCCAATATCGTCCTGTTCAAAAAAGAATTTCCCACATCACGCGAGATCTTCCTGACCGACAATTACCGTTCGGGGCAAAAGATCCTCGATGTCGCATACCAGTTTATTCAGCGCAATAACCCTGACCGACTTGAGATCAAGCTCTCAAAAGGAAAAACAAAGTTGAGCAAAAAATTGAAGTCGCACAGCGCGAGCGACGGTGAAATTTCGCTCCTGCATTTTCGCACCGGCGATGATGAAGTCCGTGGTGTTATTGAACAGATCGAGAAGCTGCGCGGGACGCACAAGGATTTTTCATGGAATGACGTTGCGATCCTGGTTCGGGCGAACGATCAGGCGCAGCGCTTCGTACGCTATTTCCGTTCGCTGCATGTGCCGCATCAGTTCATGGCGGCAAAAGGCCTCTACAGCCAGGAAGTGATCCTGGTGATCCTGTCATACCTCAAATTGTTGGATAATTACCACGAGTCGGAAGCTTTGTACAAGGTGTTGTCGCTTCCGGTGTGGGGTCTTGCGAACGAGGACCTGATTCATTTGAATCACCTCGCATCAAAAAAAAGCTGGAGCCTGTGGCATGCGATCCAAAACTATCACGGCGACCTGAAGCTGTCGGAGGCGGGCGTGAAAGCGATCGAGAAATTTTTGGGTCTGGTCGCGGAGCATACCAAGCTCGCGAAAAAGATCGACCCGTCAGTGCTTATTTACCGTTTTCTTGAGGACAGCGGCTATTTGGAAGTGCTGACGCTTGAAGATAACCTGACAACTCGCGAACAGCTGCTGTACTTGAATCAGTTTTACAAAAAGGTGCGCACGTGGGAAGAGGAACATTTGGGCGGCGGTGTCAAGGAATTCATCGATTTCATCAATTTGGAGCTTGAGTCAGGAGAGCTTGGCACGCTGGAGCAGGATATTGAGGAAGGGCCGGAGCAGATCAAACTATCGACCATTCACAGCGCGAAGGGTCTTGAATACCGGTTCGTGTTCGTCATCGGCGTGGTGCATCTGCGGTTCCCCACGAGAGAACGCAAAGAGGCCATCGAGATCCCGAGCGTCCTTATCAAGGACGTGCTGCCGGAAGGCGATGCGCATCTGCAGGAAGAGCGGCGCCTGATGTATGTGGCGCTCACCCGCGCGAAGGAGAAAGTGTTCATTACCTATGCCAACGATTACGGCACTATAACGCTGAAAAAACCTTCCCGCTTCATCGAAGAGCTTGGTTTTCCGACGGATATAGAGGCGCGCGACGTCAATGCCGAGATCGTTCTGCCCGAAACCAAAGAATCGGGAGTCGTGAAATACGCGCTGCCCGCGAAATTCTCGTATACGCAGATCAAGGCCTTTGCCACCTGTCCCAAGCAGTATTACTACGCGCATGTGATAAAGATACCGTCTGCCGGACGAGCAGTATTCTCATTCGGAAAGGTCATTCACGCGACCTTGGAAAAGTTCTTTCAGTTGGTGAAGGAACGTGGCAGTGTGATACAAGGTGATTTATTCGGAAGCAAGAAAGCTGCGGCGAAAAAGGCACCGGTGAGCGAGAAGGAGCTTCTTGGTTTGTACGAGCAGCTCTGGGTGGAGGACTGGTTCTTCAATGAAGAGGAGAAAAAGAAATACTATGAGCGCGGCAGGACCATGCTTAAGGAATTTTATGCGTCCCTGGGAGATACGATTCCGGTCCCGGTCGCGCTCGAACAGCCCTTCACCATAAAAGTGGGAGACGTCAGCTTCAAAGGCGTCATTGATCGCATTGACGAGGTGCGGCTCGAAGCAGAACCTGCCTGGAAGCTCATAGATTATAAGACCGGCAAACCGCCCAAGGACGGCAAGCTTTCTTTTGCAGACAAGGAGCAGCTTCTTATCTATCAGCTCGCGGCGAAAGAAGTGTTCGGGAAGAAGGTCGCGGCGCTCGTGTTATACTTTCTTAACACGCAGCAGCAGTTCGAATTCCTGGGTACGGACAAAGAACTGGAAAAGATCCGTTCGCTGATACTTGATACGGTGCAAAAAATTAAAACGTCCGATTTCGCGCCCACACCAGGCTTTTGGTGCCAGTCCTGCGATTACCGGTTTATTTGCCCGGCAGCACAGCGATGAGGAACGAGAG
>JACQKJ010000056.1 GCA_016204595.1 Candidatus Komeilibacteria bacterium
ATGCTGAAGTGCGCATGCAAGGCTCTCATAAAGTATTTCATGTTACGCGTGGTCAACGTATCGTGCGAGGGTGTTTAGCAAAAATCGAGTTTTAATACATGTAAAATATATGAAGTTACGACTTGAAAAATTTGGAAAAACATTGATATCTCGAGAATTGGGCAGTGAGGCGTTTAAGGCATTACAATCAACATTGCGCGAATTACCCAAGAACGAGGAGCTAACAATAGATTTTTCCGGAGTATTAACATTGTCGCCGTCATGGGCGGATGAGTTTTTAAGCCCCTTGCTCGATCAATTTGGTGATCGCGTAATTCTCTTACCGAGCGATAATCTTTCAGTGCACGCAACGCTTAGAATTCTTCAAGAGGTTAATAAGCGTCGATTTAACGTTGAGGCATAATGTTTTGGCGGTGGCGCTTTGAGGTGCGTCGCCGGTATGCTGAAAACGCGCTCGAAAAGCTAAGCAGGTCAAGCTTCTCGATGGAAGTCTTCGTACGAAAAGGGCGCTAGACCCTCCCAGTAAAAGATACGCGTTTAGCAGCCTTTACGCTGGTATAGAACTCAAGCTTGGGCGGTCGTGGATGTCAGCGGTTGCATGATTTGAAGTAAATCCGTAGAGGGGCTAGAATGACGATATGCATTGGATCATTGCCGCATTTTTTGTACCGGTTCCCTTGTTCCATGTATGGCTTCATGCGCTTTTACCGGCATGGCGCAGGGCGCCGGTGCTGATTTACGTTTTTTTTGTTGCCGCGTGGGCAGGCGCTGCAGCCATTCTGCCGGTTGTTGACCGAGTCTCACCGATAGCTTTTGTGCCCTCGGCAGGCCTGCAACTGATCAGCTCTGTTTTCATGCTCATCGGTCTTTCCATGGTATGCTTGAGCCTGATCACACTTGGGCCGGTACGTTTTTTTGTACTTTCTGTACTGAAACCGGAGGGGGCACCCGCTACTCGCGTGACCTCAGGCATCTTTCGGTTTGTATCGCACCCGTCATATCTCGGTATCCTTATGATCTCATTTTTTAATTTTGTCGGCAGCGGCAAATTGTATTTAGCTGGAATCTTTGCGTATTTTCTCATCACACTGCCGATCGTTATACTTTTCGAGGAGCGAGAGCTTGCAGCCCGTTTGTCGAGCATTAGAATGTAAGCGCTTCCCTCTTGCGTGTCTTTTTTCACGCGTTTCATAGTATCCCAGGTAGAGACGGGTTCTTCCCGGGGACTTCCAGCGTCGGCTTTATTTAAAATTCGAAAAGCTGTAAGATTGTACCTACTCTAAGCATCAATACTATTCACCATGAATAACATACCCATGGGCAAAATCGCGGCCGGAATAGCCGGTATTGCGGTTATCGGCCTTGCAGCCGCCTTTATGAGCGGCGTTTTTAATCCCCAGTTTACCGACGGAGGAGTGGACGTTCGCAACACGGCCTGCGAGGATCTGGCATCCGCCAGGGCTGCCATAGCAACCGAATTGGAGCAACGAAAGCTTGCGGTGCAAGAAACGCTGGATGCTGCAAAGGAGAAGGCGAGCGACGACTACTGGGTGCGTAATCGCCAACTAGAAAATGAGTACCATGAATGTATTTCGCGTGCATTGACCGCTGATCCCTGCAAGGAGCCTTTTGATGAGGTCGGTAGGCTGTACGAAGAAATAATGGCCGATTTCGCGGCTGACAAGGGATTCAACGAGGCGAAGTTCAATGAACGCGAGGCGGCAAAGAAACGATATAACGATTGCGTCGAGGAGACGCGCAAACCGGAATTCTATCCGGAGAAGGAAGCCGCATGCAAAGCGGCGCTTGACGCGGGCAGATCAACAAATCAGCAGCAGCGTGAGGCAGATGAGGCGGCGGCTCAAGCGCGGTATACCGAAGCCGTCGCTGCCGCAGAAAGCGCCTTCCAGCAGAAGCAGGCCATCCTGGATGCCATAGAAAAGAAGTGCAAGGAACCGGGCGGAACGTCCAACGTGAATATCGGGATCATTACGACCGGCGGCACCGGAACCGAGATCAAAACGTCGAGTTCCGCGTGTACGGGAGTCTTTGCGGGCAACGATCCTGACGTCGAACGCCAGATCAGGGACCTCGAGAACCAATTGCAAAAAGCACAGGCTGGAGGCTTAAGCGGCGGGCTCTTCGGTACCGAGCATATCCAGGAAGCGCTCGATCGTCTGCGACAGGAGCTGAAAGATTCAGAAAGAACATGCACGGTAGACGCTGATTGCGGAGACCCTGCGCCGGTATGCTGCAGCGGAACACAGGTTGGTCGGGCATTCTGCGACGGCGGCGTCTGCGCGTCCGAGAAAACAGATTGCGTCAGTCCCGAGATCTGCGCAGGAAAGCCGGCGCAGTGTGTGGCGCCAGGCACTGGCGTACAGCAGCAGGATGGCGTGTACATAAGCCGCACGATTCCTGAAGTCGGGTCGTGCTCGCAGAATCTGCAAGTGCTGAATCTACAGCAGGCAACGCCAGACTCGGTCCGTTATTCGATCGGCGGTAACATCCCGGGCTGGCTGCGTATCGACGCGCCGGGAGGTGCGCTGCCTGCCAACGTCAACGTGACCTACTCCTGCAACACGGTGCAGGGCTTTGGCCCCGGCACGTACACTGCCGGCGGCAGTATTACGGTATATAACGCAGCGAACGAGCTTATCAATACGATTCCGTTCAATGTCTCCATCACGGTTACGCCGTCTCAGAAAACGGTGGACGTCATCATGTACGGCGGCACGTATATTCCTCTGGATCAGGTGCACAGATCAACCGGTACGGAGTGCGACCAAGAAGAACACTGGCATGCGAACGGCGGATCTGTGAAGGCACTCGATGGTTCGAGCGTTCCAGACACCAGTGACTGCGGTTATGGCAAGACAAAGGCCGTCCCGATCATTTCAGTGCCTGATACTCGCTTGCGAGGTGAAGTGCGGGGGCTCGAGAGTCTGAAGAATTAAGAGCAGCGAATTCAACGTCAGGTGAGGCGGGTTTGACAAACGCTCCCGGCTGATTTATAATTCCTACATGTAGGATTAGTAGGAAATTTTGAATACCTATGGATATTCACAAAATCAACGAACCCGCCTTCTATGGGACCACGACCATCGGCGAAAAAGGCCAGGTGGTGATACCTTCCGAGGCTCGGAAATCCATGAAGGTAAAAAGCGGGGAAAAACTTCTGGTCTTTGGCATGGGCACAGACATGGTCATTCTCTCGAAACTTTCAAATCTGGAGAAGTTCGCGTCTCATTTGTCGAAGCGCCTTGAAGCCATGCGCGAGATCATACGAAAGACATCCTCATGATCTCTTTTGTTAACAAGAATATGCTTAGAGCGCTATGAAACGAATACGACGCATCGTGTATAGTGTTATTGCGCTGGCAATCGTTGGAGCTATTGGCTGGAATTTATATGCAAGCAAAAATAAGCCTGTTCAGTACCAGACCGTACCGGTGGCAAAGATGGACCTCGTGCAGACCGTTGAGGCGACCGGATCGGTTGCGTCTGCGCAGGACCTGAGCCTGAGTTTCAAGACGCAGGGAAAGATCCAGGAGATATCAGTTGCCATAGGCGACCATGTGGTGAGAGGCGCGACTCTTGCGTCGCTTGCCGACACATCTCTGAGTTCACAAGTTGATCGCGCTCGCGCAACATTGCTTTCTGCCCAGGCTGATCTGGATAAGCTGCTTTCAGGAGCGAAAGAAACGGAGATAGCTATTGGTTTAGAGGAGGTCAATAAAGCGCAGGTTGATCTTGATTCCGTCCAGGCGACGCTTGAGAATCTACTGATAGATCAGGATCGGCAGCATCAAGCGTATAGCGCCACCGCGTTGCAAACCCTCGTTGATTCCGCGTTCGTCGCTGATTACACCAATGATGTCGTGTTCGATGGCATTTTGGATGCGCAGGCGCAAGCGAGCTTCGACACGACGAAAACGCAAGCTCTCCATGATGCGCAGGTGAAGTACGATCAGGCTAAGACGCTTCTACAAACCGCGAAAGCCGCTCAAGCCACGGCGCAGCAAAGCCAGACTGACTCCCTGATCCTTGATGCGCTGCAAGCGATGCGAACCGGACTCGAAGCGGTCTCATCGCTTCTCGATTCCTCGTTCGAAGCGTTATCAGGAGCGATCGTAAATTCCGTCTATCCACAAACGACGATCGATTCGCTGCGATCATCGTTCAATACGCGGGCGTCCGCGGTGGCAAGCAGCAAAACTTCCGTTCAATCGTCGATCAATGACTTCACGACGGGTTTGCAAAGCCTCGCGAGCGATCTGGATGCTGCAGCTTACAAGGTGAAAAGCGCGGAACAGGCATTGGCTCTGGCGCAGGCACGGTACAATGCGCTCATAGCGCAACCGGAGAACTACGAGATCCAGCAGCAGCACGCGAGAGTTCTGCAGGCCGAAGCCGATGTGCGTTCTGCGCAGGGAAATTTAGGCGATACGATCATGCTGGCGCCGGTTGACGGCACGATAACGGCGATTGATGCAAAAGTCGGCGAAGTTGCGTCCCCTACTACCGCGGTCATTAAAATGATCGGCGACAGTACATTGCAGATCGATGTTGATATTCCTGAGTCTGATATTATCAAAGTAGCCTTGGGCCAGAACGCGGAGATCTCGCTGGATGCGTTCAGCGCCGATGCTGTGTTCAAGGGAACTATCAGTTTCATTGAACCTACGCAGCGTCTCATACAGGGCGTTGTCTACTACCGCGTTACGGTCGTGTTCAATGAGCAGAACAATGCGATCAAACCGGGCATGACGGCGACCGTGCGCATCCGCACGGCAGAGCGCCGAGGAGCGCTGACCGTACCGCTTCGCGCAGTAAGCATTTCATCAAGCGATGGGACACGATCAGTTCGCATGCTCGAAGCCGACCATACCGTAACCACGAAAGCAATAACAACCGGCATTCGCGGCGATGACGGAATTGTGGAAATACTGTCTGGACTTTCGGAAGGCGAGAACGTCATTGTCGGCGAGAGCAAGTAGTCGATTCGTTATGCAGCACAACGGCGCACAAGCGATGATAGAACTTTTGCATATCTATAAGGAAATACGCAACGACGGCCTGGTCGTCAAGATCTTGCAAGACGTATCGCTTTCGGTTACCGGGGGTGAATTCGTGGCGATCATGGGTCCGTCCGGTTCGGGCAAATCGACGCTGATGAACATCATTGGTTTTTTGGATACCGCGACGTCGGGCAATTATCGTTTCAAAGGCACTGACGTCAGCACGCTGACGGAAGACGAGCTCGCGAAGTACCGCAGCAGTGAGGTCGGGTACGTATTTCAGGCATTTCACCTGCTCGCAAAGACCAGTGTTCTTGAGAACGTAAAACTACCGCTCATGTACCATGCCGAGCGGCGTTCGGATCAGGAGCGCACTACAATGGCGAAAAAGGTGATCGAGCAGGTCGGTCTCGGGCACCGGCTTGAGCATCTGTCAAACCAGCTTTCCGGCGGCGAGAAGCAGCGCGTGGCGATCGCGCGTGCACTCATCAATAATCCATCGCTTATTCTTGCAGATGAGCCGACGGGCAACCTTGACTCGGCGTCAGGCATTCAGATCATGCAGATATTGCAGGACCTGAACCGTCAGGGCAAAACGATTATTCTGGTGACCCACGAGAGCTCAACGGCGGAGCACGCGCGTCGCGTGGTCACGATACGGGACGGCGCGATCGAATCGGACCAGCAGGTTACGAGCCAGCGACGGGCAGTGGAGGAGACCAATTTAAAATAATCGTTATGCAGACAGCGCTGTATATCCGAGAGGCGATCGGGTCGTTGCTCGTGAATAAATTGCGGTCTTTTTTGACCATGTTCGGCATCATCATCGGTATCGCCGCCATTGTCATCATCATCTCGGTCGGTGACGGCGCGCAGAGCCTGGTGATCAACCAGGTGAACAGTCTGGGGAGCAATATTGTCGCCGTGCTGCCCGGCGCGAGCGATGACAATGAACCGCCGGCAACGGCGTTGGGAATCTCGATCACGTCGCTCAAATATACGGACGCGACAGCGCTCCGCGACCAGGTGCAGGGGTTGATCGGTGTTGCCGCGTATGTGCGCGGGGTGGGCGCGATCGCGTCCGCGACGGAAAGCATTGATTCCAATTACACGGGCGTGACGCCTGATTATTTTTTTGTGGAAGACACGGCCCTTGACCGCGGCTATACGTTTACCGAGGACGACAACCGATCGCTCAACCGCGTCGCTGTCCTGGGCTGGAAAACGTATACAGACCTGTTTGGCAGCGCCGATCCGCTTGATCAGTTCATACGCGTACAACGACAATCGTTCAGGGTTATCGGCGTTTTGAAAGAACGAGGAACGTCCGGATTTCAGAGCCAGGACGACCAGGTGTTCATTCCGATCCTGACGGCGCAGAAACTGCTCCTGGGCATTGACCATGTCGGTTTTATCAGGGCCAAAGCAGCCGAAGGAGAAAACCTCGATTTCGTGGCGGAGGATATTCGGGCGGTACTGCGCGAACGGCACGGCATCGAAAAGAACGAATCGGACGATTTCAGCGTGCGTACGATTACGCAGGCTCTTGACGTGCTCGGCACTATCACCGATGTCCTCAGGTATTTCCTTGCCGCGATCTCTGCGCTCGCGCTCATCGTGGGCGGCATTGGCATCATGAATATCATGCTGGTCGTAGTTCTCGAGCGCACGCAGGAGATAGGCCTTCGCAAGGCGCTCGGAGCGCGGCCGTATCACCTGCGAATGCAATTTTTATTCGAGACCATGGTGATCAGCTTGCTTGGCGGCATTATCGGGCTTCTGATAGGCACGGGAGTATCGTACGGGATCGCCGTCGTCGTCAATTCGCTTGGTTATTTCTGGCGGTTCACCATCGGTTCATCGTCGATCGCCCTTTCTTTTATATTTCCCGTGATCATCGGCCTGGTGTTCGGATTTTATCCGGCGCAGAAGGCCGCGCGTCTCAAACCCATTGAAGCACTGCACTATGAATAGCTCCATCATAGAAAGCTTGTTGCTAACCAGGAGGACCTTGCGGAAGAACAGGGTGCGAACGTTTCTATCCGTTCTGGGAATTGCCATTGGCATTACCTCACTGGTGGCCATCATGTCCGCCGGCGTTTCGCTGCGGCGCATTTTCGAGGAGCAGCTTGATCAGTTCGGCAGCAATTTTGTCCAAGTTGAAGTAAAAATTCCGAACGCCTCGCAGCACTCGTCAAGCAATGCGACCGGCATCGCGCAGGGGATCAGCATTACGACGCTTTCACTGGACGATAAAGAGAGCATCGATGCCTTGCCGAACATCAATGAAAGCTACGCTGCGGTGCTGGGACAAGCGTCCATGACCAGCGTCTACGCCGAGAAAAATCTGAATTATTTTGCCGTGTCCCCGGAATTTCAGAATATCGATACCGCCGGTATTGCCGCGGGACGCTTCTATGAGGACGATGATGAACGCAGTTTGTCCAAGGTGCTTGTTCTGGGCAGTGAGGCCGCGCAAAAACTTTTTCCCAATCAGGATCCCATCGGCCAGACTGTGAAGGTACAGCGTATCGGTTTTCGCGTTATCGGAGTCATGAACGAGCGCGGTTCTACCGGTTTTGTGAGCATGGATGACTGGGTATTTATTCCCTTGCGAACGGCGCAGAAATTGCTTCTGGGATACGACCACCTGAGCTTCATTCTTGCCCAAATGAACGATCCGTCCGTGGGCGATGCTACCGCAGAGGAGATGAAGGATATCATTCGGATCAATCATGCTATTACCGACCCTGTCAAAGACGATTTTGCGGTGACCACGCAGGAGCAGGGCCTTGAGACGGTCGGCACGATCCTGAGCGGCATCACGCTCGTGCTTTCGATCATCGCCTCGATCGCGCTTGTCGTGGGTGGTGTCGGCATCATGAACATTATGTACGTTGCCGTGAATGAACGCATATTTGAGATCGGGTTACGCAAAGCGCTTGGCGCGACCATGCGGCACATCAGGAACCAGTTCCTGCTCGAAGCGGTGGTGATCACGGTCATCGGAGCGATTTTCGGGATCGTACTCGCCGTGGTCCTCATCGCGCTTATTTTTTTGATAGCCGGCTATTTCGATTTTTCGTGGCCGTTCGCAGTTTCGATCAAATCCGTCGTGTTGGCTCTTATATTTTCCTCAATTCTCGGTGTTTCATTCGGCTATTATCCTGCAAAGCGCGCAGCATCCCTCAAGCCGGTTGAGGCGCTTGCGCAGAAACGGGGAGCATAGCAGGCGCTGGGTTTTGCTGCGTATGCTATACTGAGGGAATGAAAACAAATATCAGGATAATGGTTTTTTTTCTTATTTTTTTCGCGCCAGCGGCGCATGGCCAGGCGGCGGATAGCGATGCGGACGGCTTGGCTGATGAGGAGGAGCTGACAACGTACTTCACCGACCCTGCATTGGCAGACACTGACGGTGACGGTTTTTCAGATGGGGATGAGATCGAGACCGGTTTTTCTCCGCGATTTGGGGATACAAAGAAGCTTATCCAAGTCGATTCGGACAAGGATTATCTCAACGACGCATGGGAGCTGGCATTAGGTACCGGGCTTATGAATCCTGATTCGGATGGAGATACATATCTTGATGGCACTGAAGTGGCCGCGGGATACGATCCGCTGACGGCAGGAGAGGTCAAAAAAGAAAAAAGGATCGAGGTGGGCCTGAAAACGCAACACCTTGAGTATTATTTTGGAGATGTGCTTTTCGGTTCATTTCCCATTTCCGGCGGTGTCGCCCGTCTGCCGACCCCGAAAGGGGAGTTTACGGTCCTGGACAAGGTTCCGGTGAAGCACTATGCCGGAGTCGGCTGGGATTACCCGAACACCAAATGGAATCTGCATTTCACGACAAAAAAACTTCGGTATTTTATCCACGGTGCGTACTGGCACAATGACTTCGGAAAACCCAAGAGCCACGGCTGCGTGAACGTGTCGTACGAAAATATGGAGCCGCTGTATTGGTTTTCTCAAATTGGAACACGTGTCGTTATTAATTAAATTTTTATAGCTGCCCCGAACTAGTCGCTCCCTGTAGTAGAAGCTTCGCTTCACTACAGGGCATGTCGCTCCAGTTCAGGGCATGAACCACTCACCTCTAGATATATCGTATGGCCTGCCATGAACCCTGTACCAGAGGGAAGCTCGGTACAGGGCGGAACCCGAACGGAAGTGAGTGGTTCATGGTTGGCTCAAGTCGGAACGAAAGTTTCTGTTAAATAGGAAATCGGTTAATAGGAAGTCAGAAGTCGGTTAAGGAAACCAGATAAATGAAATGAGTGAATAAGTGGCCAGAAGTCAGTTAAGAAAACGGATATCCGATTTCCTATCAACCGACTTCCGATTACCGGGTCACCGATTTTCTATTTTTTTAACTTATTTCTTCTACTATATTACTTCCCTAGTCTTTGCGCATTGGCCCTGCGGCGGGCATGCTCATCAAGGGTCATTTTACGAACCCGGATGCTCTTCGGGGTCACTTCGACAAGTTCGTCATCGCCGATATATTCCAAGGCAAGTTCCAACGACAGTTCACGCGGCGTATCAAGCTGCACGCTCGCTCCATCGCCTTTGCTGCGCATGTTGGTAAGTTTCTTCCCTTTACAGGGATTCACTTCCATATCCTCACCGCGGGCGTTCTCGCCGACCACCATGCCGGCATATACTTCGACGCCGGGCCCGACGAACAAGGTGGAACGTTCCTGCAGATTGGTAAGCGCGTATCCCATAGTAGTACCGTTTTCTATGGAGATGAGGGAGCCATGAGGACGTACCGTGATGTCACCGGCCGTCGCACGGTACCCGAGCAGTAATGAATTGATGATACCCTGGCCTTTCGTATCGGTTATGAAGTCGCTTCGATATCCTATCAAGCCACGGGTCGGGATCTCAAAATCGAGGTACGCGGTCCCGTTCTCGACTCGCATATCTTTCATCTCGCCTCGGCGTTTCCCCATCTTTTCTATGACAATTCCGGCAGATGCCTCAGGACATTCGATGGATACCAGTTCGAACGGTTCGGTGGTGACGCCGTCATCGTTCCTGAAAATGACCTGCGGCTTGGAGACCTGCATCTCGTATCCCTCCCGGCGGATCTTTTCTATGAGGATCGCAAGGTGCAGTTCTCCACGACCGGAGACCACGAAGGTTCCTTCTCCGGTGCCTTTTTCGACCCGCAGTGCCACGTCATTTTGTAGTTCACGGAAGAGGCGTTCCTCAAGCTTTCGTGACGTCGAGTAGGTTGCTTCGTTACCTGCGAACGGCGAGGTATTCACACCGAACGTCATTTTCACGGTCGGCTCCTCGATCTGCATGACCGGAAGCGCTATCGGATTTTGCGCATCGGCGATCGTCTCGCCGATTTCGATATCCTCGATACCTGCGAGCGCGATGATATCACCGGCATCGACGCGCTCTGTTGGTACCCGTTTCAAACCTGTGAACACGTATAACGCGGTCGCTTTCGCGGGCTTCTGTTTTCCCTCGCGATCAATGTGCACCAGGGACTGGGTACTCGTGATGCTGCCGTTGACGACCCTCCCAACAGCGATCCTGCCCTGGTAGTTATCATACAAAATATTGACAACAGACGCCTGCAGCGGGGCCGCAATGTCTACCACCGGCGCGGGCGAATAGGTAAGGATGCCGTCAAGCAAAGGAGTGATGTCTTTCATGGATGCCAGATTCGGTTCGCTGCCCGCAACGCCGCGCGTTGCAGAGGAGTAAAAAACGGGAAAGTTCGTTTGCTCATCCGAAGCCCCCAGTTCCACAAAAAGATCAAAGGTGCGGTCGAGGACCCAATCGGGCCGAGCATCTGCGCGGTCGATTTTGTTGATGACCACCAGAACGTGATGTCCGGCGTCAATAGCTTTTTTCAGGACGAATTTCGTTTGCGGCATCGGACCTTCTTTGGCATCCACTAACAGAAGGCAGGCATTCACCAGCTGCATGATGCGTTCTACTTCGCCGCCGAAATCGGCATGGCCCGGAGTATCGACGATATTGATCTTGACGTCCTTCCATACGATGGCGGCGTTCTTGCTGAAGATGGTGATGCCGCGCTCGCGCTCCAGCTCATTGCTGTCCATGATGGTCGTACCCAGAGCCTCGGAATCCCGCAGGGTGTTGGACTGTTTCAAAAGCGCGTCGACCAGAGTCGTTTTCCCATGGTCAACGTGTGGTATAATGGCGATGTTTCTGATGCTGTTTTGTGTGGTTTGCATAATTTGATTCCGCGGAAGTATACTCGAGCTGGCTTAGAAGGTCAATGATTTTGTGGCTAAGAGAAGCATAAATAGCATATATTGACAAAAGTATTCTTATATAGTATAGTTATCTGTTATAAATGTAAAGAACAATGAATACGTTACACATACAATATTTAACCCGTTGTATCGCAGTTCTCATAACCGGCGCTGCTTTGCTTTTTATTGCTTTCAGTGCGGCAGCAGCTCAATCCTATCTGCAGATCACCGACATATCGGTTTCGAGCGTGACCGGCACAACCGCGACCATTACGTGGCGTACCAATGTGGCAACGAGCGCGCGCATCGATTTCGGCGCCGACTCTTCATATGGATTTTTTTTGGTATCCGGTGAGTCGCCCCGACCGGACCATGTGTTGACCGTCACCAATCTCACTCCGGAAACAACGTACCATTATTCCGTTACCGCGATAACGACCGGTGAACGGATTGCATCGTTTGATCGGACCTTCAAGACAACAAAAGAAAAGGATCACATCGGCCCGACCATCACGAACGTCAGTGTCATATACGGTACCGGTACGTCCGCAACTATCCAATGGGAAACTGATGAGAATGCAAGCTCCGTAGTCCGGTATGGCACCACGACAAAGTACACGCGCACTGTTTCCGGGGCAGGCAATACAAAAATTCATGACGTGACCATACGCGGATTGACCATCGCGAACGCGTACCATTTTCAAGTGGAATCAAAAGACAAGGACGGCAACATCGCTACGTGGTATGACCGCACGTTCTCGACCCTTTTCAACGGTGATGCTGATAAAGTAGTTTTACAGCTCGAAAACATCCGGCCGATCACTCTCAACGATGAAGGTCTCAGCGCTGACGGAGCCGTTGTCTCATGGCGATCCAATAAGCCGGGAACAGGCGTCGTTCGCTATGGTACGACAACCCGTCTGGGCAAAGCGCTGACCATTCCGGGATTTCGGACATTCGAACACAGTCAGCGCATCTCTGATCTGAAGGAGGATACGGCGTATTATTTTACCGTGGAGACGATAGACGTCTTCGGCAAGACGATAAAGTCGGATATCTTGAGCTTCAAGACACGCTCCAAAGCGCCTGCGTATCAGTACCCTCAAGGAGAGACCCCGGTTGTGCTTGGTTTTTCCACGCTTGACCGCACGGCACCGACCGCGCTCTTTCGCGTCCTCGGAGGCATAGATATATTTGCGCTTTTGAAAGGCCAGCTGTATCGGCTCGTAAATCTCACATCACTGCATCGCTATGATTTTGCCCGTCTTCCGACACGCGAGATCGCACGTCTGAAATTGGACACATATTCAAACGTAACACTTGTCAAAGCATCGGACAGCCAGACCGTGTATTATCTGTACCGCCGAGCGAATAATCGCATCCTGAAGCTCGCCATTCCCTCGCCGTCCGTATTTACCTCATATTCGAGCAATAGATGGGACACGATCGTGACGCTTGATCCGGAGGAAGTCGCCGAAATTCCTGCCGCGCAACTCATCCGCGGGAACGGATCGAGTGAGATCTATCAGCTGGAGAACGGCCATCGCAGGCTCATTACCGAGACGCAGCTCCTGCAGCGCGGGTTTGCCGCGGCAGACGTTGTCGGGGTCAGCACGAAGCATCTTGAGGCTATCCCGCTCGGAGACCCCATTTAAAGAGATATTTTTTTAGGTACAGCGGCCCCGCCGTAGCAAAGCTACGGCGGGGCCGCTTGCGTTTCCCACCTCTTTTCAGTAAGCTAGCGACGTACGGTCAATAGTTTTCAAGGAGGGCCCTGCACCATCCGGTGCAGGGTTCATTGACTTCATTCATTGACAACGCGTCACAACACTAGAGGAGGAACGACAATGGCGCATGATCAATATGAATCACCGCTTTGCGGACGCTATTCCTCGAAAAAAATGCAGCGTCTGTTCTCCGACGATCACAAGTTCGCTGGCTGGCGCGAAGTTTGGTACAAAATGGCTTCTGCGCAGCAAGCGCAGGGGGCACCGATTTCCGACGAACAGCTTTCAGAGATGGTCGGGCATATTTTTGACCCGATCGAGTACGATAAAGTCGCGGAGCTGGAAAAAGAGCTCCGTCATGATGTCATCGCTCACGCAACGGAGTTCGGCAGAGTTTGTCCCACTGCAGCGCCTATCATCAATCTCGGCGGTACGAGCTGCGATACGACCGATAACGTCGACTTGCATATTATGCGGAAGGCGCTCGGTTTTATCGAAGCAGGATTGGCTCGAGTTATCGATAGGCTGGCTCGCTTCGCCAAGCAGTACAGGTCTCTTCCAGTCCTCGGTAGCACGCATTATCAGGCTGCGGCACTCACTACGGTCGGCAAACGGGCCTGTATGTGGGCGCAGAACTTCCTCATGGATTTGCAGTTCTTGGAGTGGGTTCGCGGAAGTCTGCGTTTCAGGGGCCTCAAGGGAGCCACTGGCACACAGGCAAGCTTCCTTGAGCTTTTCGAAGGAGATCATGGGAAGGTTCTTGCAGCTGAGAAACAGTTCGCAGCGGCGTTCGGTTTCTCCGACGTATTCACTATCACCGGACAGACATATCCGAGGAAGGTAGATAGTCGGATTCTCGGCGTCCTAGGAAGCATCGCTCTGAGCGCGAGCAAGATGGCAACCGATATCCGCCTACTTGCGCATGACAAAGAGATGGATGAACCGTTTGAGAAGGGACAGAAAGGTTCTTTCGGTATGCCGTTCAAGAAAAATGCCATGAGGGATGAACGGGCTTGCTCGTTGAGCAGGATCCCGATGGTCATGGAATGGGCGGCTCAGGTGACCGAAGCGATCCAATGGCTCGAGCGTAGTCTCGATGACAGCGCAGCAAGGCGTATCTACGTTTCTGAGTCTTTTCTCGCGGTCGATGCGATTTTACGTATCGTGCAGAACGTCACCGAGGGGCTGGTCGTCTATCCCAAGGTGATCGAGGGTCGCATCGGGAAGGAACTCCCGTTCATGGCTATAGAGAAGTTCCTGGTCGCCATGATCAAAGCCGGAGCTGATCGGTTCGAATGTCACGAGAAGCTGCGAGTGCACTCTATGGCGGCAGCCGGAGTAGTTAAGAACGAAGGTGGCAACAATGATCTGCTTGATCGACTGCGTGCTGACGACTACTTCAGACCGATTCACGGCATTCTCGACTCTTTGCTCGATCCGGCGAGTTTCATCGGTCGTGCTCCCGAACAGGTCAATGAGTTCCTTGAGAACGAGGTCGGGCCAGCGCTTGCGCGCTTCAAGGATGTTTTGGGCGGCACGGCCGAACTTTCCGTTTAGAAGGAGGCACAAGGATGATGAGCGAGCATGCTGAAGTTGAACGGAACTACCTGGAGGAAGGTGGGCTGCAGTTTGTGAGTCAAGGGAAGGTACGTGACACGTATGCACTCCCTGACCACGACGATTTGCTCCTGTTCATGACCTCCAACCGGATCTCCTCTCACGACTTCGTGTTATCCGCGGAAGTGCCGGGCAAGGGCCAGCTCCTCAACGCCATGTCGATCTTCTGGAAAACCAAGGTGCTACAGAATGTCTGCGCAAACGACATTGTTGCATTCGGCTCAGGTATTGATGAATATCTGCCCGAGCCTTTACAGGGAGACATGGACGCGCAGTCGCGAGGAGTGATCGCGCGGAAGCTCAAAATGTTGCCCATCGAGTGCGTTGTCCGCGGGCATCTCACCGGAGGCGGCTGGAGATCGTATCGGAAGGACAGAACGGTCTGCGGTGTCAAACTGCCGCCTGATCTACACGACGGCAGCCAGCTGCCGCATTTGATCTTCACGCCAACGACCAAGGCTCAGCAAGGACATGATGAGCCGCTTGACTCGGGAGAGGTCACC
>JACQKJ010000061.1 GCA_016204595.1 Candidatus Komeilibacteria bacterium
AATAAAAACCTTTAAAGAAAAGGGAGTCGATGTTGCTATGGCAGTTGATATGGTCACTCTGGCTTGTGATAAAAAAATAAAGACCGCTGTAATTGGTAGCTCAGATTCTGATCTGCAACCGGCCATCCGTGAATTGCGTAAACGAGACATAGAATGTATATACTTGGGTTTTGAAATAAGTCCCAATAAGGGAATGACATACACCACTCATCGAACGATACTTATACGGAACGCAGAGGTTCTACAATTTGTCCCATCGACGCTGGTATAGTCCAATGACAATAGATTTATGCCAGAAAAGTCCTTTACCATCAAAATCCCCAAAACCTAATTCCGTATCTACAGAACAACGGTTTAGGAAGTTTTAGGTAATTGTATATCGGGGAGAGGTCGGGCGGCGCGAACGCGCCGCCCGTTGGGTTTATGAACCCGACCTCGCCCTCTCGTTCAGAGCCCGAGGCTCTTCAGAGCCGAACGGCAAGGGCGAGGTACCCGCCTGCCAACGCCTGATGCCCTAGGCTCTGGCGGGCAGGTCAGGGCGGGTTCTTTACGAGGAGAGCCTGCTTCGCAGGTTTATTTTCAAGGCCCGTATCCCCGTCGCCCAGTGGGCGACGGGGTATTCGGGCGAACGTAATAAAAAAATCTCCCCCGGCACTCATTGTCGTCGTCGACGTTAAGTGCCGGGGGTTGTTGCTGTCCCGCTAGGCGCGAGACTACTGCTTGGTCGCGGTCGTTCGGGCTGCCGCCAGGTTGGTGTTGATGATGGTCACCGGGTCTCCTTGATTGCGATTAAGCTATCCTGTCTTGTCTTGATGCCGCTTCATGCGCCGAGTAGCGTCCTGCGCTGCCGAAACGATCATGATAATCACGCAAATCGCGAGGAGAAAGAGCTCAATCCGCACTGCCCCGAGTAAAGAGGCGGACTCGGCGTCGAAATACCAGCTGAGCGCCCACCAGCCAACTGAAAGAAAAACGAACAGCCCGCAACCCAGCCACAGAGAGGCCGCGAGCTCTTCGCAGAACAGATCCCACCATCTGCATAGCATCAAAGACCTCCTGAGCTGCAATGCGTTTCCGTTCGCCGCGGGCGACCAGAAGGAGCAGTATCATCCACTTGATAGCCTGGTATGGGATGGTGAAATAGAGGCCCGTTGCCAGTATGGTAAGAACAATGGCTGTCCCTGACCGCTCGAAATGATCCCAGAGCGTGCTCTGGGGTAACGAGAGGAACGTTGCGAGAATGATGAACCCGCCGGAAAAGAAGGCCTTCACGAATCGACAGTCAGCGCGGAACCGGGCATTTTGTTCGTGATCGCGTGGCATGTCTGCTCCATGAAAAGCGGTTAATGAAAAGAACCGGATACTACACGGTAGCGCTTTTCCGGGTTCTCGTCAAAAGGGTATGGGGACTACTGTTCCAGGTGAACTTGCCCGACGTTGTAGGAGGAGTTGCAATCCAGGGAAATGGTCTTCGGCAGGACTTTACTCGTCACTTTCATCGCCAGATAGTCGTATGCCTTTATGGAGAATTTGTTGGTGTCGAGGGCGATGGTTATGGGTTTTGGCGAGCGGTTATCGAACATGACCGCAGTGCCGCTCTTGAAGGTGACGACGGCCGGATAGGCCTGACAGTTCTGGTTGAACTGTATTATGCGACCCTTGTATTGTTCGAGAGCTTTCGAATAGGCAAGCGCTTGATCTATCGCTGTCTTGCTTGGTTGCGCCGCCGCGGGTTTTTGAGGAGGCGTGGTCGTGGGAGTAGACGTGCCGGTTTGTTCCGTATTGTTTTCAGGAGAATCGGAAGGGGCGGGGGCTTGTGTTTTCGAGGCGAGTGCCCAAATAATGACCACTAAAATGGCTACGCCGCCCACCGCGAGATATTGTTTTTGCTGTTTTGTCAGTTCCTTGAGCTTCATAGGTGTGGTAACTAATAACGAGCTTAGTATAGTACCTCCACGTCAACCCGACAAGCCCGTATCTGCTATACTTATCCTATGCGACGAAATAGACCTATAGCGGTATTCGATATCGACGGGACCATATTCCGTAGCAGTTTACTTATAGAATT
>JACQKJ010000057.1 GCA_016204595.1 Candidatus Komeilibacteria bacterium
CAACAAAACAGCGTACCGACTATTCGTCAGTCTGGCGGGGCGCGCCTACTGGCATGGTCGATTGACGGCAAAGAGGAGTTTTCCGTATTCGTACCGTTCAATCGCGAGACGTTCACGTTTGTTGATCGCGCGTTTAAGGCGTTTGACGTCGCATATGCAAGCGGGGCGTACGATGTCGGGTTTGACAACGAATTCACGGTTAACATTGAATTCCACAATCAAACTGTTACCGCGCGCGCGCATATCACGCGATACGATGACGCAACACCGCGGACTATCGGCGACTGGTACGATTCAGCCCCGCGGCTTTGGTTTGAATTTCGCGCGTTCAATACACTTTGCTTTTCCGATTCACTTTCACTTAACGACATTCGATAACGCAAAACTATAACAGGAGGTCCACTTTGCAAAATCGCGAATATATCCACCCCGTGTGGGTAGTTATTGAGGACAGCCCTGCCAGCGGCGGATTCCCTGTGGCAGTAACGACTACCAGAGCTGACGCGTACGCCCTGAAACGTTGGCACATACGTATAAATGCGTTAACCCGCCACAATGCAACTGTACACATCGTTAAACAACATCTAATCCGACTCAGGAGGTCGAATTGAAAAACGTTAACTTGAAGCACTACGCTGCAGCTGGTTACCCGGCCGTTTGCGTTCAATCGTCGGATGAGGACCGCGTTATATCATCGGTGCTCGCGGCTTTCCCGAAACGCGTGGTTATGCGCATTGCTACCGCCGGAGGTCTGACTAACGCGCGTGACAATTCCGTCATTGATGATAAGGCGAGTTATCCGGCGGGCTTTGCGCGCGCGTGTTCCATGCCGAATTCGGTAGTGATAGTGTTGGACTATCAGCACTTCATTAAACAACCGGGTCCGTACCGCGTCTTACGCGATTTTCTCCCACGCGTGAAACAAGCAAATAGCATGCTTGTGTTTGTTGCGCCGTCCTGGTCACTTCCGGCTGAGCTGGAACATGATGTTCCTATCATGCACGACAGTCTACCTACGCGCGATGAACTTTCGGCCGCACTGAAAACGTGCACCGATTCAACGGGCGCGAAAATCGGAAACACGTCCGCGCTACTTGATGCCGCAAGCGGGCTTACCCTCGCCGAAGCTGAAAGTGCTTTTGCTTTGTCCTACGCGGTGTCGGGCGATTTTGACCATACGCGCGTGTCGGATGAGAAAATGAAGCTGGTACGGCAAAGCGGACTCGCCGAAATCATTAACCCGGCACCGCTGGATTCATTCGGCGGTTATCAAGTGGCAGTCGATACCATCAAAAACGAAATTATCCCTTCCATGGATGACAGAGAAATCGCAACTAGCGGTATGATATGCGACGGGGTACCGGGTACCGGAAAAACGCACTTGGCACGCGTGCTAGGTTCCTTGCTCGGATGGCCGATGCTGTATGTCAGTCTCGCCCGGCTGAAAGGTCAATATGTCGGACAATCGGAGGGGAATGTTGCCAGCATTTTCCGTCTCGCGCGCGCGATTCAGCCAGTGATTTTGCTTTTTGATGAACTTGAAAAGGGTCTCGCCGGGTCCGCCTCAAATGGGGACAGCGGTGTCTCGAAGGGTATCGAAGGAATTTTCCTGACGGAAACCCAGAGCATGCGAGACAACGGGGACCGCATTTTCATTGTTGCGACAACCAACGATTATCAGATGTTGCCAGCGCCGGTAACACGACGTCTCGAAATCAAGTTTTTTCATGACGTGCCGACTATCGGCGAGCGCACCGAAATCGCGGACAAAAAACTTCGGAAGTATGCACCGGATTCTGTCAAGCTTGCGGCAAAAATCGCAAGTCTAACCGATGAATGGACAGGTGCCGAAATCGAGGATTTAATCCGTACCGCGGCCCGGCGGACACCTAAGAATGAATCCGGTAAACGCGTAATTTCGGAAACAACGGTTATCGACGCGTCCCACGATATTAAGCCTATTGCAAAGACGCGCGCGGAGGAAATCAGACGTTTGCGCGACTGGGGACGCGCTAACTTGCGTCTCGCGAATTCCCCAGCTGATATTCAGCCTACAAAGCCGACACGCAAGCTATCGGTTATCGACAGTGACACGGCCGGTAAAATCTCATCCGGTAACGCGTAGTGAAAACCAGACATATCACCGTAGCGGAGGGCGTCAATATTGCGCCCTCCGTTATCGAAGCAAACCAGAAACGCGCGCAGCAATTACGCGCGAAGTTTGACCATGCAGTGCGCTTGCATAAGCGCGCAGTATCGCGCGTGAAACGCGCAAGGACAATTGAGAAAAAACTTAAACGCCGGGTCAATTACTACACACGGCTTATGGGGGTCACACAATGACATCGGAAGAAAAGAAACGTGTCGGGCAAGCTATTACTGACTTGCTCGGGCTTGTAGTGGAATCGGGCGCACCGAAAGACGCAGTACAGTTTATCGCTGGCACATTTGAAGCGCTGCACAGTGATTTACTGACAGAACTTGTCTCAAACAATAAATCGCGAACTATCGGGTTTGCGAAAACGGAGGTCGATTAATGAATACTCAAACACAAACGTCCCCGCTACACGATAACGCGTGTATCGCTACCGCAAGCTTTTCGCAATGGCGCCCTAAGATTGTCGATAAGAAAATTTCTCGCGAGGTGTCCGCACAACATGGGACGGATGAAAACGCCGGGGATTTTCTTAAGCAATTATTCCCTACCACAAAAAACGGTAAGGATACCGTACAGACGTACCCGGAATTACACGCGGTGTTAGGCGCGCTTGCCAGCTTGTATCAGTGGCATGCGTCAAATACGCTTGTCTGGGACGGTAAAGGCCGTCGGTTGCTCCCGGCAGTATCGGCGGATGAACACAAAGCCCGATTTGACGCTGTTATTGCTAACTTGCCTTGCTTGCTTGACGCAATGGAAGCTGGGTATTTTGCCGCAATGGAACGCGCGCGTGTAGCGCTGAATGGTATGTTTCGAGAGCGCGACTACCCGACACCGGGCGAACTGCGCGCGAAATTTGCGGTGTCGGTTGTCTATGACCCGGTCCCGCAAGTTGTTACGTCCAACCTCCCGGCATCCGTACTCGGGCTTATCAATTCTCAGATTGAAAACCGCGTTACGGCTGCAACGGAAGGTGCGATGAACGATGCATGGGCCCGGCTTTACTCATGCGTCGAAAAATTCCAGGCAAAGCTATCAACACCGGGCGCGATTTTCCGCGATAGCCTGGTAGGCAATTTGCGCGAAGTAACCGACGTTTTGAAACGATTGAACGTTACCGGGTCCGCTGAACTTGAGGCAATGCGCGCAAAAGTACAAACTGAGCTCGCGAAGTACGATCCGGAAACATTGCGCGATAACGAAAATTTACGCTTGCAAGTGGCTGACACCGCGAGCAACGTATTGTCCGCAATTCGCGGTACGCGTACGATTTCGAAAGTTGAGGATGACTAAATGCTGTCCTATCACTGTGAAACACGCGATTATACAGAACCCCCTGCGCATTTAGCCGTACTTATTCGCGAGGCGAAAATAACGTGGGTATACGAAAACGTCCCGGTGGTACCGCGACTAGAACTGGCGAGTATCGTAGTGCGGCCTTTTCCTCTTGTAATCGCAAGAACTGACGAAAAATGCGGCGTAGCATATAAGCAAATTTTCGGCGATTGCGTTAAAACGTCGTGCGGTGTTGGTGAGTGTACAAGCTGTAATCCAGAGCAAATTGACATTGCATATAGATTCCCTGACGTGCATGTATCGGGTATCAGTAACATGCCCGCGTTATTAGCGTGTTTAAATCGCGTGGCGAGAGACGTAACAGAATGGCACTATGAATTGTCGCGGTATCTCGCGCAAATTTCATGCGCACCTGGCAAAAAACGGTATGTAAGGGAGGCTAACAATGAAGCGTAAATTTTCATGCGGGCGCACTTGCGGATTCCAGCAGCTATGCAGGTTTCAACCGATTTTTCGCGCGCTCGGGCGTACACGCGTGATATCGCACGTTACGAAAGTCGATATCGAAATCAGAGACCTTGACGCCATGAAAGCGGCATGCGAAAAGCGCGGTCTGCAATTGCGGCGAGACCAGAAAACATATCGTTGGTGGGGTCATTCTGTCGGTGATTATCCGATACCGGCAGGTATGACCGCGGCGGACCTTGGCAAGTGCTCGCATGCGATACACCTTAACGATGCATCATACGAAATCGGGCTTGTGGCGCAAACTGACGGCAGTTACCGCATGGTCTATGATTTCTACGGTCAAGCAAACTTACTTGCAGCTGTCGGCGGGCAAAAATGTGACGGGTTAGTCGGCGACTACACTATCGAAGCTGCCCGCAATGCCGCTATGGCGCAAGGTTGGATGACGCAAGACAATTCCGACAGCACGCTAACGATATTCCACCCTGACGGCGGGTCGATGACCGTGAACCGGGACGGCACTGTCGATTCAAACGGCTTTATCGGTAGCGGGTGCTCGGTTGCCGGTATCATCGAAAACGCTATCGGCAAGCCCCGCGAGACAGCCTATAAACCTGAGTATTTCGCCGATAGGGCGAAGATCCGGCAAAGTTAACCTATTAGGACGTCCTAGGACACCGGGACGTCCTATAAACGAACCTGGGAGGGTCTAATGTATGACGTCATAGTCGGCAACATCGGTTACGTGTACAGCGGTGAAGACGCGACCGTAGCACGACGGACATATGTCGAGTATGTCCGTCAGTCTGAATACGGCACCGGGCGCGCTTCGGGCGAGTCTGTAATGCTGCTATACAACGACGAACCTATTCTAGAATTCGCGGGCCGTAACGACATTATCGGGGAGATCGAATAATGGCATGGAAACCGTCTGACGCGGTCCGCACGTGGGATGATATTCCGTCATCAACCAACCCGGCCAAACGGTACACGGTATGCATGTATCCTGACGGATCTTTCAGCTGCAACTGCCCGCGGTGGGCGAATGCACTGCGGTGCCGCACGTGCGGCGGGACTGGGAACATCTTCAAGAGTTACACGGCATGTTCTGACTGCAATGGTACCGGCCGGGCTGCGCGTAACTGTACACATATCGTCGGTATCAAGGCAGTATTCCGGTTGGACGCTATCGACAGTCAGATAGACACCGGGCGGACATTGCCGATTGTCAAACGTCGGATAACGAAAGCCGATGACTAAATGAAAAAACGGACAATCGCAATTGCATATCTCAGTGCACGCTACGATGCGCAGTTACTACACAACACGCGTATTACCGTGAAAGTATACGTGTCTGCCAACCTACGCTATGCAATGCAGAATCTAATATCCGACTCTCCATTAATCGGCATATGCATTAAACACTTCGCCAAACACGGGAGGTTACCAGAATGAAACCGTATATCGAAATTTACCACGGCCATGACGGCGGCAACTGCGGGCCGTTTACGGATATCGCAAGCGCTCTACGGTGCTCAATTCAATACTTGTCCGGTTTTACCGACAGTAGCGGGCGTTCCTACTTCGATACTATACGTGTTGACCATAAACGCGTAGCACAGCTGATACTTGAGCGGCACAATTGCGAGTGTAAAGCTTGCCGGTTCAACGGTGAAACGTTTTACCACTACCGCGAATTTACCGATTAGTGCTTTTGCTCTGTTCCACAAAGCACTTTATGGCACAAAGTGGGTATCGTCCCATGCCTGATAACACTGCGTCCCAACGCTATTCGATAGGATAAAAGAAGTAAAACTTATGAAGCAAAAATTTTGTATAAGTGGGAACCCGGAGTTCAAAACTATATCGTCCGCCGATATATCGCGTGCCGATATAGTCGACAAACAATCGAGGTGCTATTTTTCTAGCATCTCTGCAATAACCGCGCGTGAAGAGATTTCTTGTCTCGACTGCGGGCGCGATATGAAAAATGTTGGGACGTGGGAACCTGTCATGTATCGCTGCAGTGCATGCGGCACATTCGAACATGCTCGATTATGCGCGCAGTGCATCGATGATTTATCCGTTAATGCGCTATGCGGATTCTGCGAGACACGCGGGCATATCAC
>JACQKJ010000058.1 GCA_016204595.1 Candidatus Komeilibacteria bacterium
CTCCAAAAAGCATTATCCGGTCAGTCAAGGGGACGACACTAAAGGGTATGGACGTGAAGAAGGATTTTGCGGATGACGTGAAACACCTGAAGCGCGAGGAAAAGGCGTTCCTGGCGGAAACCCTGACCGCCCAAATGAAGCTGGCCGCGGAAAACCTCGATTTTGAACGAGCGGCGATGCTGCGGGACCAGATTGCAGTATTGAAACGGAAAAAATAGCTCGTGCACTGAGTGCGGCCGCCCCCGACTACTGTCGGGGGCGGCCGATTGTATTTCTGCTATACTGAATCATAATGGCAGGCAAAGTACTCATCTTCGGAACGTTCGATATTCTCCATCCGGGGCATATCTCGCTTATTAAAAAAGCAAAGGAGTACGGCGAAGTGCATGTGGTCGTAGCGCTCGATGAAACGGTCGCGGCGATCAAGGGCAGGGTGCCTTTGCACTCAGTGCATCAACGAAAACGCTCTCTCGAACAGTATGGAGTTATTCCGCACGTGGGCGATATGTATGACCGGCTCCGGGTATTCCGGGAAGTGAACCCGCAAACCGTTGTTTTAGGGCATGATCAGTTCGTATTCGTTGATCAGCTGAATAGCTATATTCAGGAGCACAAGATCACAACACAGATCATTGTCCATACGGCCTTTCATCCTGAGCTTTTCACATCATCGAAGATACAGCATGCGCTGTCTGACCCTGACGCCGCGTTTCTCCTTATTGACAAACTATCTGGCGAACCATCACTGCAAACGGTTACGCAACTCCGAAAGATAACCGGTATTAAACAAATTGGTTTTGCCGGAACGCTTGATCCGCTGGCGTCAGGACTTCTGGTATGCGGCATCTCGCAGGCTTGCAGCCTGCTCGACTGGTGGCATTTGTTCCCGAAGACCTACGAAGCGGAAGTGCGCCTGGGGGAAGCATCGGATACCTATGACCGGACCGGCATCATGAAAAAAGTTTCTGATAGAAAACCATCGAAGAGTGAAGTCGCTGAAGCATTGTCCACGTTCAAGGGGCACCTCGAACAGATGCCGCCGATGTTTTCCGCAAAGAAGATCGAAGGAAAACGGCTGTACACGCTGGCGCGCAACGGAGAGACCGTCGAACGAAAATCCCAGACCGTGAACATTTTCGAGATGACACTCGTATCGTACGAGTATCCCTTGGTCAAGTTTCGCGTGACCTGTTCGACAGGCACCTACGTACGCTCGATAGCGCATGAGCTGGGTGAAAAACTTGGCGTTGGAGCGGTGTTATCCGAGTTGCGGCGGACCGCTATCGGGCCATTTTCATCCGAGCAGGCTCATTCAGTTGCCGATATCTTGCCCGACTCATGGCGAGAGACAGGTGTGCCAATCCTGTACGCTTTGAACGCGCTGATCTCGTATCTGTTTCCCGAGATGTGATCCTGCCTTTGGGAAAGGAATTACAATAGGCCGATAGGTTGCCTTTCTCGTGACGATACGATACCGTACAGTTGCTTAAAGAAAGCTCATGGAAGGCATGATGAACAAATTTGAGGATCCTGAAAAATTCTATACGGAGAAGCTTGCTTTGATCGGGCATGCGCGCGTGATTATCGATTTGTCGCTCGGCGAGAACATCATGGAAGGGCTGCGGGAATTCCGTAATGAGCATGCGCGCTCCGGATACCGCGTCGTCGATATGAAGCCGAAGGACCTGAACGACTCCGCGAGCTATTTCACCGGTCTGCAGGAGGTGGCAACAGGGAGCGCTGACGCAGTGGTTTGCGGTTCTGTGCTCGATCACGTGCCTGATCCATTCACGTTGATACGAGAAATATACCGTGTCCTGAAGCCGGGCGGCATGAGTTTCATCTATGCTCCTTTTCTCTACGTCTATCACGCCGAGAAAGGTTCATATGGCGATTATTTCCGTTTCACCATCGACGCTGTTCGTTTCCTGTTCCGCGATTTCAAACAGCTTGAATACGTGCCTATCCGCGGCCGTGCCGCGACCATCGTGAAAATGCTTCCTAGGGGAATGTTGCGAAAGCTGTTCTCGCCTTTTGCCCGATTGATGGATCGAGTTCGTCCTTCCGTTAACCAGACGTCGGGCTACTACGTATTTGTCATTAAATGAGTTGGTATGTTCTATAAGGCGGACACGGTCACTCGCAATTCGACCATCCATGCAGATATTTGCATCATCGGCGCAGGAGCTGCGGGCATTACCCTTGGTTTAGCGCTGAAACACCCGTCCCGCACCATCTGCATTTTGGAAAGCGGAAATATGCAGCCCGACCAGAAGACGCAATCGCTCACCGAACTCACTACGGAAGGTCTGCCGATCTCCGAACCGTCTCGCGCCCGTCAATTCGGCGGTACGACCACGGTATGGACCGGCCGCTGGAAGCCGCATGATCCGGTTGATTTCGAAGCGCGGCCCTGGGTGCCTAACTCGGGTTGGCCCATTACCTACGAGGATCTGCTGCCTTACTATAACAAAGCGGCGGATTTGCTCTCGACCCCGCATGTATCGGATTATGAACTCTCGCAGGTCGAGTCGCTCAACCGAAAGAGCAGCCTGCCACTCCTGCACAATGAGATCATCAGAAGTTCTGTCTTCAACTGGCTGGCGCAGCGCGACTGGGATTGGGGAAAAAAATACAGGGGCACATTCGAGAAAGCGGAGAATGTAAAAGTTTTTCTTGAAGCGAACGTCGTCAATATTGCAACCAAGCCAGATGGCACGGCGGTAGACCATGTTGACGTGAAGACATTGTCCGGTAATGAGTTCCAGCTCGATGCGAACATTTTCATACTGGCTACGGGCGGCATAGAGAATGCGCGGTTACTCCTGGTATCCCGCGACCGGCATACAAACGGCTTGGGCAACGATCACGATCAGGTCGGCAGGTACTATATGGACCATCCGAAAGGCGTTGTGGGCGAAGTGAAGCCCGCGAGCACGAAAATGTATTTGCCCGCCTACTGGGGAGTCACGGAAGGCGACAAACAGCTGCGGGTCGGTTTGAGCGTCAGCCGTGCGGAGCAGGAAAAGCATAAGATATTGAATAGCTATGTGCTGCTTGAACCTGTCTTCCCGTGGTCGTATAATCCCGGCATCCCGGCTGCCATGGCCATCGCGAAAGCGCTTAAGCACCGTACGATCCCGTCGGATATCGTGAAACAGCATGTGGGGAACGTGTTCCGCAACCAGCACGTGCTCCTGAGATGGTTCACGTCGAAACTATTGTTGAGAGTTTTTAATCGGCAGGAACGCATCAAAAAGATAAATCTATGGAACTTCATGGAGCAGGAACCGGTGCCCGAGAACCGCGTCACGCTCGATACGAAAACTGACGCGCTTGGTCTGCCCAAGGCAGTACTGCATTGGGAGATACACGACACGGACAAACGCACCATGATAGTTTTGCATACCTTGCTCCGGGAACAATTGCGGCAGTGGGGTGTGGGAGAGCTTGCGAGTCCGCTGCTCGACAACCCTTCCGGCGACTGGCCCATCACGTCGGACGCGTCGCATCACATGGGCACGACCCGCATGGGTAGCGATCCGCGCACCTCGGTCGTGGATAAGAACTGCAAGGTGCACGGTTTGAGCAATCTCTACATCGCGGGCAGCTCCGTATTTCCCGCGAGCGGCTACGCGAACCCGACCTGCACCATAACCGCCTTGGCGGTCAGGTTGGCAGAGCATTTGAAGGAGCTGATGACGAAAAGGATTTAGTTTTTTCTTAAATCGACTCTTATTGTTTCATACATGTGAAAAGACCCTTTGAGATTATCTCGGGGTCTTCGATGATCTGTGAGCATGCAAGATTCAGGCTGAAACCTTGGCCTCGGAGGGTAAGAACTGATGTTTCGCACGGAGATGATCTGCGAAGCTCGTCCAGCGATCCTGATATCTGATTTCAGTCGTTTGGATCACGCTGAACCTCGCCA
>JACQKJ010000060.1 GCA_016204595.1 Candidatus Komeilibacteria bacterium
AGCCCGTTTGCCGAGGATGTCGTTGGCCCAGTCAGAGATGTGGAAACCTGCGTCCGTGATGGCGCTCTTCAGAGCTTTCACGTTCTTGTGGGTGCCGAGCTTGATCGTACGCCAGGTCGAAAAGCGCTCAATCGCTTTGATCTCGACGACCCCCCTGACCACCGCGAGAACCTGGCGCATCTTTTCTTCATCTTGAGCCAGTTCTCGAAAGTCACCGGGGAAGAATCCTACTTTCTCAGCGGTCTGCTCCATTTCGAGCATCGCCCACAGGAACGGATCCGTTTTGTGAATCCGCCCAACTATGCCCTGGCTCCAGGAGGGAGACTTCCTCAAAACAGTGAAATCGTGCTGTGTCACCCCAAGACGATCCAACAGTTCAAGTGTTGCTGTCACTTCCGAATGCGGTGTACGGATAAGATCCCCCATGGGTCCCTTCTCCTTTTGCTGTGGCTCCCTAAATAGGTCGCCCACTAACATGACCGCCACCATAGCAGTCATAGCCAGAAACCACTCACACAGTTGTATCCTTAAATTCGATTTTGGATTCTGATTAAAATGGGTGGCTTGTGGCTATGACTGCCTTCGGCAAACCCCGTTTAGAGGCTCGCCCTCTAACGGGGCAAATAGCTATTTTAAAGGAACACTAGATGATAGCATTTTAGCTATATTTTGTCAATATTTACAAATCAACTCCCTTACGATACCCTAATGTAGGAATGTAAGAACTTCTTACTAACACTATATACTATATATACTATGACAACCGTGCTCAAAGCGACCAGCAAAGGTCAGATTACCCTACCGGCAAAATGGCGCAAGAATTTTACGACTGATCAATTCATAGCAACGCAAAAAGGAAATATCCTGGAAATCGCTCCTCTTGATCTTACGAAGATGCAGACACAAGATGAACTTACGGTTTTCGATGCACTGCGTGATAACAACGGCAAAGGGATCGCGGCAAAAGATCTTGCCGCGCTGCTGAAAAAGATGCAGTAAGCCGAGCGAGCGTGAACAAAATAGAAAAGCTTTTCAGAAAAATCAGCGCTCAAGATCGTGAGCGATTATTGATGCTCATCCAAAAACTTGCAGCAGGCGAGCTACGAGGTCTCGATATCGTCAAAATTAAAAATACCAATTTCTTCCGTGTTCGCTCCGGCACGTTTCGATTAATTTTTCACAGAGAAAAAAACGGCGACGTTATCGTCGATAGCATCAGAATGCGAAACGAAAAGACGTATCAAATGTAAGACAGCCGGAGTCTCTCCGATTCGGACGTGGGGCATCCTTTCGCATGTAGTGCCTCAAATGCGCAAACACAAATTGACTTCGCGCTGATCCTTGTTAGAATGAAAGCGTTGCCCCGACGTTCCTCAAAGGAGATCCGCCATGATAGCAGGAGGTTGCGTCCACGGACTTGAGTACTGCGATTGCGATTGCCATCGTCCGGGAAGCCGCAAGGTTCATTGCGCGCCCTGTTGCGACGTCTGCAAATACTGCAGCGGTCACATCAGGTTCGGCTCCATGAAGATGCACCTTGAGCGTATGCATCCCGACAGCGATGAAGCGCATTTCAACCGCGGTTACAACGACGGCATGGCAGGGAGGCCCTGCAAAGTATTGGGCCTGCAGTACATCAATGGATACCAGAAAGGAAAAAGGATCCGCGAGCTTCAAACGCTGCTGACGGCACGTCAACGCTGACGTCTATGCAGCGCGGGGCTCCTCAACGCGAGGAGCCCTACATCATTTCCCGCCCGAAAACCTGCGGGACCACCCTACAACCGCATCGCTTTCAGCCGGAGCGAATTGGTCACAACGGATACCGAGGAAAATGCCATGGCAAGACCGGCGAACGCAGGATTCAGGAGCACGCCGAACAGCGGATAGAAGATGCCTGCGGCAAGCGGGATGCCGACAACATTGTAAATGAATGCCCAGAACAAATTCTGCCGTATGGTACGAATAGTCCGTTTGGACAACCTCACGGCCTGCGGGATGCGGGCAATATCGCCTTTGAGCAGAGTGATGTCGGCCGACTCGATCGCAACATCGGTACCGGTACCCATAGCAATGCCCACATCGCTTTGCGCGAGCGCCGGAGCATCGTTGATGCCGTCGCCTGCCATGGCGACTTTCTCTCCCCGCTCCTGAAGTTCTTTTATCCTCTCGGCTTTTTCGTTCGGCAACACTTCGGCGAATACTTCATCGATACCGGCCTGATCAGCGATGGCACGCGCAGTCCGTTTGTTATCGCCGGTCAGCATAACCACTTTGATGCGCTGCTTATGAAGCGCCGCTACCGTTGCCTTAGCGTTGTCCTTGAGCGTGTCAGCGACGGCAAGGAGCGCTATCAAACGATTCACCGTACCCAGGACGATCGGCGTCTTGCCTTGTGTTGCCAAACGTTCAATAGCAGCGTGATCAATGGTCGCGCCATGTTCTTCCGCGAATTTCGGACTGCCTACAAAATATTCCGTTCCGGCAATGGTCCCGCGAAGGCCACGTCCTTCGACGACATGGAAGTTCTCGACATCGCGCAGTTGCAATCCTTCCTGCTGTGCCGCCGATATGATCGCTTCCGCAAGCGGGTGTTCCGATTTTTTCTCAAGAGAAGCGATAAGCAACAGCGCCTCATCTTCATGGGTTCCGTCCGAAGCGATAACATCGGTCAGCTCGGGCATCCCTTTGGTGATGGTTCCTGTCTTATCAACGACAAGAGTCGTTATGGAATGTAGCTTCTCGAGGCTTTCCGCATTCTTGATGAGAATGCCGCCGGATGCTCCTTTGCCGACACCGACGATGATCGCGGTCGGCGTTGCAAGACCCAGGGCGCAGGGACAGGCTATGACAAGGATGCTTACGAAGCTCACGAGCGCGAACGAAAGCGCTTCCGACGAGGTCATCGTATATGATCCGACGACCATCCATACAATAAAGGTCACGACGGCAAACGCAAGCACGATTGGCACAAATACACCGGATACGGTATCCGCCAGCTTCTGAATAGGTGCGCGCGATCCTTGCGCGTTCTCAACCATCTTTATGATCTGCGCAAGAAGTGTTTCAGAGCCCACCTTCAATGCTTTGAATTTGAACGATCCCTGTTTATTGATGGTCGAGCCGATGACCGAATCACCAATGGTTTTTTCCACCGGTATGGACTCGCCCGTGACCATTGATTCGTCGATTGATGAACGTCCTTCGATTATCTCTCCGTCAACCGGTATTTTCGCGCCGGGTTTTACAAGAACACTATCACCGATGCGCACCTGCTCGATCGGCACTTCAATTTCCTTGCCGTCGCGTTCGATCAGGGCCGTTTTCGCCTGGAGATTCATCAGTTTTTCGATTGCCTCGCCGGTCCTGAGTTTCGACCGAGCTTCCAGGAATTTCCCGAGCGTGATGAAACCGATAACGACTATGGTGACGTCAAAATACACCGTTTCAGGAAGCTGCAACGTGGTACGAAGGCCTGGGAAGAGCACAATACCAGCGCTATAGATGTACGCGACCGACGTGCCAAGCCCGATGAGCGTATCCATGTTCGCCACATGATGCCGGGCGAACGTTGTCACGCCTCGTAAATAGGGCTTGCCAACCCAGAACAGGACGATGGTCGCGAAAATGAACAGGAGCGGCTGATAGATTTCCGTTGGCAGAAAAAATCTCGGTAGCCATGCATAAGCAGAAACTGCTATTTCCCACATCATATACACGAAGACCGCTAATGTGATCGGTAGTACGAACCGGATTTTTATCCGCAACTTTGCGAGCTCTTTCAATTTCTGTTCTTTTGTCTGGCCGATTCCCGTGTGTTCCGCGTGTTCCGAAGTTGACATGACGGTTCCGTCGGGCATGACATGCGTCGTTGTATTTTTTGGAGCAGCGTCCTCCGTTCCCATGAATAAATAGCCGAACGGCTCTATGCGTTTCGAGAGGTCGGAAAGTTTCGATACCGCGGAATCGAATTCAACGGTCGCCTTTTCAGTTCCGTAATTCACGTCAATAGAAACGACTCCCGGAGCTTTTTTCAGTGCTTTCGTGATGGTCGCGGAGCAGCTTGCGCAATGCATGCCCTGCACCGGTACTG
>JACQKJ010000059.1 GCA_016204595.1 Candidatus Komeilibacteria bacterium
CCTGTGACACGCTCACGTAAAACCAGATCATTCCAGCGAACACGGATATCCCCGCGAACAGGAGCAGCCGTTCTTTTTCCGAGCGTTGCAAGCGCCTGAACGCCAGCGCAAGGAAACCGATCATCCCGAAGAACAATGGTCCCAGTCTGTTGCCTCCATAGCTTGGCGCACTGGTAACAAGGTGCCATACGTTGATTGATGCGGGCTGTGCTCCGTTCAACGATTCATGATAGTTCAGAAATGCGTTATTGAACATTTCGAACTCGCGCTCCGCCGCAGGATCCAAGGGCGTCTGATGCTGCAAAATACTTCCGCCTGTCAGGAACGGATATATCGGGTTGCCCGTGAGCCATACCATACGCAGACCCCAGGGTGCATAGCCTATCACCAGAGCACCCACCAGGAGCATCCCATAAACCAGCGAATGCCGAGCCGACCTGTTCCGGTACCAGTGCCATAGGACAACCCCCATGAATGCTGCGATGATAAAGAAGAGAGCATTATATTTGACCGCGAATGCAAGTCCCATAAGCACGCCCGCGAGGAACGCCTGTCGGTAGTCTGCTCTCTCGTCGAAAAGCAGGAGAACAGCCCCCAAAAGGATCGTTGCCATCCATAGATCCGCCTTGACCGTATACAGCAGTTCGTACATGAGAGGGACGGTAGAGACAAAAAATATCGCGGCGATACCGACTCGGGAACCGAACCAGCGCTGCGCTATCGCGTACACCGCGCCGAGCATGAGTATGAACGCGAGTATGTTGATGATCGTCAGGTACCGGTCGCCGAAGAGCAGGTACGGAGCATATCCGTATGCGAACGCGACCGGACCGTTGTTCAGAAGATCGTGGGGAAATTGTACGATATGCCGTTGTTCAACGAAGGTTTTCGGAACCAGGTAATAGGTCCGCAGATCGTCGCTGCCCAAGGGATGAAACCCGAATTGCGCAATGCACGACAAGACCAACACGATGCCCATCGTAGCGACGAAGCATGAGCGAAGCGCCGCATCCGTATCGGAAAAAGAGAAGCTGATGAGCGTACCATGGCGCGATCGCCAGAGATGTCGTGCGTCTTTCCATCCGACAAGGGCTGCGGCGAGTAGATAGACGATGAAAGATATCCAATTGAGCACGCCTATGAGTGCGGCTCCGTAAAAAAATATGACCGAGACGCAAAACCCTATGATGAGTGTTCGTATATATCCTTCGAAACCGGACCGGAGCTCGATCTGCAGCCGACGCTGTACGAAATTACCGAATGCGCCGTATGACATGATGATCGCCGCGTACACGATGAACATGAGCGATGTATTCTGTACAATAGCGCCGTACGAAACGAGCGACACCGCCGATATCCCATCACTCATAGTGAGCATCGCAGCAGCCATACTGATCATGAGCAGCCACGCACAGCCGACCGCGGAGAAGAGCGTCAATCGCACCGAAACCGGACTGATGAACGACACTGCACGTCGCAGACCGATCCGCGCCAGAGCCCATCCGCACGATACGAACACGATGAGCCCGATGATAAGCACAATTCCAGCGTATCCGGACCGGTTATAGGCAAATGCTATCACGGTAAAGACGAGCCATGCTATCGCAATGCAAAGCCCGATCCGTTGTGTCATCCACGATCCTCTCAATCCTGTCATATGACGTTTACCGGATCAGTTGGTTCGGTGATGTTTGGACATACGACCGCGCCATGCGGCTATGGCACCATGATCGCCGGAGAGCAGTACCTTCGGGACCGAACGGCGTTCATAGATCTCCGGGCGCGTATACTGCGGATATTCGATGTTCGTCCTCTTTTTTTCAAAATGCGAGAACGATTCCTGATCGAGCGACGTCGCTTTACCGAGCACGCCGTCCTTGAGCCTGCTGACCGCGTCAACAACACATGCGGCGGCAAGTTCGCCTCCGGTCAACACAAAATTACCGATTGAAATCTTTTCATCCACATACGCGTCAACACGCGCATCAATGGCTTCATACCGTCCCGCGATCAAAACGATGCGTTTATATGAAGCAAGACGTTTCGCCACACGCTGATCGAAGGTTGCGCCGCGGGGCGAAAGCAATAGTATTCTGGTCGTCGAACTCTTCTTTTGTATCAGAGCTTTGAGAGCCCGATGCACGACATCGACACGAATGACCATTCCCGGCCCTCCGCCATAGGGCGTATCATCGACGCGGTTATGTTTATCATGAGCCCACTTCCGCAGATCATACTGTACGATCTTGATCAATTTCTTTTTCTGAGCCCGACCAAGGATCGAAGAAGTAAAATAGCCTTCGAGCATATCGGGAAACAAGCTAAGGATATCAAAACGTATCATGACTATTAAGAAAATCGTAAAAACCCATACTTCACAATACACCAGAGTGCCGCGAAACCGTCTGCCCAGCGGATCTTCTTTCCTTCGGCGTACGTCCTGCCATAATACGAAATACCGACTTCATAGATACGTATGCCCGGAACTCTCGCAAGTTTTGCCGTGACTTCCGGTTCGAAGCCGAATCTGTTCTCGCGAATCGGGATCTTCCGAAGCATGTCCGTCCGGAATAGTTTATAACCGGTCTCCATATCGGACAGGTTCAGGTTCGTCGCCATATTCGAAAAAAAAGTGAGTAACCGATTGCCGATCGTGTGCCAGAAAAAAAGGATGCGGTGCGGGTTGCCGCTCACGAATCTCGAGCCATAGACCACGTCTGCGGCACCATTCAAGACGGGTTTAAGCAGCAGATCATATTCGTCCGGATCATATTCAAGGTCAGCGTCCTGCACGATGATACACTCACCGGTTGCCTCGGCAATACCGGTCCGTATCGCAGCTCCTTTCCCTGCGTTGCGGTCATGCGACAGTACCTTCAGCTGCCTATCAGGGTGATTGTTTTGATAGTGCGCAAGAGAAGCGGCAGTATCATCAGTCGAACCGTCGTTCACAACGATGATCTCTTTCATGACGCCCTGGCTTAATCGAGCGTTCCCGACCTTATCCAAAACGTGCGCGATGGTACGCGCTTCATTATATGCCGGGATGATAATGGATAATTTGGTGATCTCACCCATACGAGCGTCCAGTGGATCAAGTACTGCATCCATCCTACCCCATATCTGCCCGTTTGCAAATTACCGAGACCCCGCGGCCCTGATGACAACTTCGCAGCGCACGACAGAAAAGGACGACCACACAGGATCCAAATATATGCTCCGGCGGGTGTGACGCTATTTAGTATATTCAATGTGGGATTCGAAGCGAGAAGTTGTCGTCAGGCCGCGAATCCCAAAGGCGCATCTTACAAGGTAGATCCTCCTTCGCTCCGAAGAGATATCGGAGCTTCGGAGGATGGTCTCATGAGATCTGCGAAGATTCTATCTTCACAGACGTTTTTGTGGACCAAACCAAAACCCCCACACCGGTCTGGTATGGGGGTTTTGCAAATGACTATTACAATTTGAGATCTGCGACCGCTTCATCAACTGAAGAGCTGGCATCGCTGCGGGAGCTTCCTCGCTCGCCGCCTCTCCTGGAACCTTCCGGTTCGTAGATCTTGAGATTTACCCGCGCGTTGTTCTTCGCGCCGATGACGCGGAGCAACGTGCGAAGCGACCGGGCAGTCTGGCCTTCTTTGCCGATGATCTGACCCATGTCCTTCGGGTTCACCTTCAGGATCAAGAGAACGCCCATCTCGTCAATCGTTCGCTCGACTTGCACATCGTCCGGATTATCCACTAACCGCTTGACGACATACTCGAGGAATTCTTTATCTAGTTCGGGCATCTTCGGTCCTTTAATGCTTAACTGGAAATGTACCGTGCAAACGCACTGACCTTTAACATTTATGCGCGCCCGCACATGGCACTAGTATAACAATACGAATACTGCTGTCAAACCCCGTTAGAGGTCCCATATCAACAGTACCTATGCAATAGGATTTTTATAGAGGGTCACGATATCCCCTGCGAATAATCGTCATGCGGGACCTCTAACGGGGCCAATTAACTCTGCGGCGCCTCGGGTGCCGGCGCTTCGGTCTCTGCTTCAGCTGTCGCTTCCGCTTTTGGCACTTCAGGGGCCTTATCCTTCTCCGCGATCGCAGCCTTTCGCCTTCCGGAAATAGCGACTGATTTGCGCTTTGTGTCTGATTGTATGACCTTGTGCTGTACGAGCAAATTAAAAACACTATTCGACAGAGTGGCACCCATACGAATCCAATGGGTGATGCGATCGGCTTTCAGTGAGATTTCTTTAGTGCGCGGATCATAATGACCCAACAGCTCCAAGTACCGGTCGTGCGTGTCTCGCTGCTTCTCGGAAATAATGATGCGGTAAAACGGATTCTTTCGTTTACCGATGCGGGAAAATCGAATGGTTAACATGGCGTGTCGTTACTGCTTAACGTCCTTTCATATGTTGTCCATACCGTACCGAATGAAAGGCATACTATCTTGTGTTTCGTGATTATTGAGAGCACGTAACATGCTACCTTGAAAGCCATTGCTTGTCAACCCCGTTAGAAGTCCCATGCCAAATTTACCTATAGGATATTGTTTGTTATGGCAGAACAGAGCGCCTCTTACAAGTCGTGCCACACGGGACTTCTAACGGGGTCAACCCGAAGGTACGAGGACGGAAATCGGTTCATACGTAATCAGAGGTCGGTTACAGAAATAGGAGATGGGAAATAGGAGAAATATCATATCCGCTTTCTGTTTTTTTGTAACTGACTTCCTAGTACCTATAACCGACTGCTGCCCGCATTCCTCATTCCCCATTCCACGTGCTATACTATACTATGTACGTATGCAAAAAATCACGAAGGCTATCATACCTGTTGCGGGACTTGGTACGAGATTTTTGCCGGCGACCAAAGCCATGCCCAAAGAAATGCTCCCGGTCGTCGACAAGCCCGTGGTGCAATACTTGGTTGAGGAGGTCGTTGCGTCCGGCATTACCGAGATCATTTTCGTGACCGGTCGCGGCAAACGCGCCATCGAAGATCATTTTGACGTTTCCTATGAGCTTGAGGACACGCTTGTCGAAGAAAACAAAAAAGATCTGCTGAAAGCCGTACGTAATATTTCCTCGCTCGCCAAATTTTCGTACGTACGCCAGCCGCTGCCACTGGGTGACGGACACGCGATACTCCAAGCGGCGCATCTGGTAGGCAACGAACCGGTACTCATCATTTTCGGCGACTGCATCTATGACAGCCACACTCCGGCCTCGAAGCAGCTCATCGATGCCCACGACCACTATGGCCACAGTATCATCGGTTTGAGCACAGTACCGCGGAATCAACTCTCAAAGTTCGGCGTTTATGGCGGCCCCAAAATAGCCCCGGACATTCTGAGGATCGAACGCGTCGTCGAAAAACCGAAACCGGAAAAAGCCCCTTCGAATCTCGTCGCTGTCGGCAAATACATCATTACGCCCGACGTCTTTCGCGTGCTTTTTAAAATTACCAAACCACGTTCGGGCGAGTTCCGGCTCATCGATGCGTTCGATCATATGCTCTCACGAAAAGAGCATATTTATGGTAAAATATTAGAAGGAACTTGGCTCGATACCGGAGACAAATTGAACTTTATCAAGGCGACAATTCATTTCGGTCTTAAACATCCTGAAATCAAAAGAGGACTGAAAAGCTATTTAAAAAAAAAGCTCTAGACATGCGGACAAAACTTTTCATCGGACTGCTCCTCGTCGTGTTCATTGCCACGACCGGGTTCGGCTGCAAGACCAGCGGCGACGTGAGAGGCTACAAACCAGTCACCTTGGAATACTGGGGGGTGTTCGAAGAGGCTAATGCCATCAGAAGTCTGACCTTGCCATACACGCAGCGGCATCCCAAGATCGCCATTAATTATCGAAAATTTTCCGAAAGCGAATACAAGCAAAAGCTGCTCGAAGCTTGGGCCTTAGGCCAAGGGCCAGATCTCTTCATGATACCGAATACGCGCATCCGCGAATTTTTGAGATTCATCGATCCGATGCCGACAACGATGAAAGCGCCGGTGCAGGAAGTACGCGGCACGCTCAAAAAAGAAACCATCGATACGATTGCCACCTACAATGGGTACACTCCGAAACAAGTGCGCGATACGTTTCTGGATGTAGTGTCCGGCGATGTTGTGATAGACGGCAAGATTTACGCGCTGCCCTACAGCGTTGACACGTTATCCGTTTTCTACAACCGCGAGATTCTCAAGCAGAATAATATCGCACTGCCGGCAAAAACATGGGGGGAGCTCTTGGATCAGGCTCCCCGCATTTCAAAACTGGACAGCCAGGACCATCTGATCCAATCGGCTGTAGCGCTCGGCACTACCGCTAATATACCGAGCGTACTCGATATCGTCAGCACCATTATGCTGCAAACGGGCGTTCCCATGGGCGACGTCAACGGGCCGCTCTTCCAGACCAAACCGGAGAGCCTTAATGCCATCGAATTTTTCCTAACCTTCGCGAGAAAAGGACTGCAAAACTACTCCTGGAACAAAGAAATCCCAAATGCACTCGATGCTTTCACCGCCGGAAAACTAGCCTATTTTATAGGCTATGCCTACCACGCTCCACTCATCAAACAGACGAACCCCAAGCTCGATTTCGACGTGATCCCCATGTTCAAACCGGACAATGCGGAAAACACCCCCAATTATGCCTCGTATTGGGTGACGGTCGTGACCAAACCGGCGAAAGGCGCTTCAGCAGAAGCCAAAACGCGGGCAGAGTTGTCGTGGCAATACCTGCTCGAGGCTACTCAGGCGCGCAACGTCAAACCATTTCTTGAAAATATCACCAATCCGCGGACGACCGCCCTGCGAGAACTTGTTTCCTTACAGCAGAAGAATCCCGTCGTAAGTCCCTTCGCGAACAGCCTCCTCACGGCGCAAAGCTGGTACCGAGGATATGACTTTGAGCTCGCTCAAAAATATTTCGTCGATATGGTCGACAAAATCGATGCGGCCGAACAACAGAACATAAAACCTCAACCGCTCCTGCAGGCTGCCGCAAGTCTCATAAGCCAAACCTACCAACCGCCCTCTCCATGAATCGAACCGCACTCACGGTCATCCTTGCATTACTCAGCATCGTCCTGCTTGTTCCTATAACGTACGCACAACCCATTCTCCAGAGAGGCGGTGAAACTGCTCCGGGTTTGGGCGCGCAAAAAGATACGCAGTTGACCTTGATAGAGTGTATCAGAGGCATACCAAGCGCGGGTGTCCCGGCCGGCAGCTGCAGCGCAGAGCATATTTTCATTCTGGCAAATAATATTATTCGCTGGGTTGTTGGGGTGGCCGGTGCGCTTGCATTATTCATGTACGTCATGGGCGGGCTCTGGATGATATTCTCGGCAGGAAGCGCAAGCCGCATCAGCCGAGGTAAAGATATCTTGATCGGTACCACGATCGCGCTCGTTTTCATCCTGACGAGCTGGCTCATCGTCAGTTTCGTATTGCAGGGGCTGGGCACGACAGAAGAGTTCACTATTGCGACCTTGCAGTGCAATGAAAGCGGAGACTGTACTGGCGGCAAGATCTGCCACAACAAACAGTGCGTTGACCGATGCTACGTAGAAAAAACACTTACCGAAAAGGATCCGAACAAGCAATGGAGCTGCAAAGCGCCAGAATCGTGCGGAACCGCTACCAATTATTTCCCTTTGGCGTCAGTGGCTGACTGCGAAAATGCTCCCAACTGTGCCCCAGGCCTATGCGCGAACAGTGCGCAAGTCTGTTGTTTTTAAAAAAATAATGCTAAAATTAATTCGTTGTATGAATCGTACGCACATCGCGATACCATCACTCATCGCCGCGCTTGCGGTGTTTCTTGCAATCAGTTTTCCTGTCGTTGCACAGGTAGTCGATGTCGTGAACCCGATTGAGGCGACCAGTGTCCCGGGACTCGTAAACAATGCCGTGAAGACTATCCTCGGCATAGTCGGAGCGCTTGCGTTGTTCATGTTCGTCTACGGCGGTATGCTTTGGATGACCTCAGGAGGAAACTCAGGCAGGATCGAAAAAGGCAAAGACACGCTCATCTGGGCGACCATAGGCTTGTTCATAATTTTTGCAAGCTACGCAATTCTTAACTTTATTCTGACGGCACTTGCAGGGTAGGATTGCAAAATTGACAAACTGTGGTATAATAAATCAGGTTCTTTTGTGAATAAAAATAAACGTGCCGCAAGCACGTACAGAAAGGGGGTGAATACATGAAAAAAATACTGTCCCAAGCGTATAAATTGGCGTATCTGGCTCCTTTGGGCTTCGCAAGCACCGTTCACGCACAGGGCGTTTCGATCGACTTCCCGACCAGCTTTGCAGGTTTCAGCTCACAGGACATCAAGACGACCATTGAGAACATTGTCAGAATTATCGTCGGTTTCTTAGGCATCATTACGATCATCATCATCCTGGCAGGTGGTTTCAAGTGGATGACGTCAGGTGGTAACGAGGATAAGATCAGTGAAGCCAAGAAGCTTATCAGCGCAGGCGTGGTTGGATTGGTTGTTGTTCTGGCTGCATACGCAATCTCAAGCTTTGTTATCAACTCACTCACGGGTGCTGTATAATACCTCTAGCCGAGTCTAGACTACCCAGCACCACTTTTGATTCCGATGCCATCGGGGACAAAAGTGGTGCTGGGAAGCTTGGACTCTATGATGAAACAAAATTTCTCCAAGAAAACGTTACTGGCAGCAGTGCCCCTGCTGCTTGTACTTTTAATGCCCGCCATTTCATTCGCGCAATCGCCGGATGATCGTTTCGGACTGAACGAGGCGGTACAGGGAACTGGGGTCATAGAAGGTAAGGATCCTATTCCATTGGTCGTCGCTCGCGCGGTGCAAGGTGTGTTAAGTATCGTCGGGGTTATCTTCCTTATTCTCGTCATCTGGGGCGGTGCCATGTGGATGACGTCAGGCGGTAACGAAAAAAATATCAGCCGCGCGAAGCAAATTCTCACAACCGCGACTATCGGGCTCGTGATCATTATGACCGGTTATGCGATCACGTATTTCCTGATCGCAAATCTTTCGGGCCAAGCCGCACAGCAGGGAGTCATTAACCAAGGAGCATAATATGAAAAAATTATTTACTTTCGCTTTTCTGTTCTGGTTGCAAATACCGCATATTGTTCGCGCACAAGTAAATCCCTTGGATAGCTTGCAGCAAGTGGGGACAGAGGTATATGGTAGTGGTGCCCCTGCTGATATAAAAATTACCATCGCCAAAATTGTTCGGGCGATTCTCGGATTTGTCGGCATCGTTTTTGTGGTGCTTATTATTATAGGCGGTATTCAGTGGATGACATCAGGGGGCAATGAGAAAAAAATTGAAGAGGCAAAAAAACGTATTGTCAATGCGACGATCGGCCTCGTAATTATTCTTGCTGCTTATTCCATCGCCCTCTCGATCACCAAGTGGCTGCAAGGTGCAACCAGTGGAAAACCTGGTAATCAAGTAAATGTTGGGGGATAAAAAAACCAGGGCACGCACGCGCACCCTGGGTAAGAACAAGCCTCCGACGCACTATCGGCAGATTCTGGTACCGAACTCCATGAAGAAATCGACGGTTACTGCCGGACAGCGATGCTCTCCGACGATGGTATCGTTGGTCACGTCCGCATAACGACTATACCGATAACCGTTAATAGTAACGTCGTAGTAGACGCGGTAGACATAATTCGCCGGGGCCTTCACCCACCAGGCCACACCTGGAGGAATCGGCAGGAAATTCCACTTCACCCAGACATCGTCCGGGAGAGCCCATACCTGTTCGTAGGTCATCCCCTCCCCGCTGTACGGCAAGACCAACCAATCAGGAGGGACATGGACCGTGACCGGCCCGGGTTCATTGTTCAGTGACCGGCCGACTGTCCTAACATCCGGGTCTACTACCTTGTAGCCGGTATAAGGCGCCTGCCGTCTGGGGTCAGCCTGCTGTGGCGTCACATTGGGAGTCGGGGACACCGGTGGAATCTGAGTGCTTGGATTGTACGGGCTTCCGTCAGGCGGGGTGACCATCGCGATGGTCTGGGGAGGTGTTGCCGTGTGAGTCCTGAGGAGGGGCCTCTTGGCGCAGGCCCCGCAGAACAGAACTGACAAACACAGGCCAAAAACAAAACCCTTTGAGCGTAGCATCGCGTCTCCTTCTCGATCCCATAGTATGGGAAAAAGCCAGCATTACTTCGTAGGCTTGATTGTTTTGGTACGAGCTACGGATTATTCCGTAATATAGCATTATACCTTTTTGCCATTTTTTTGTCAACCCCGTTAAAAATCCCACTCCAAATTTACATATAGAATGCTGTTTCTCATGACGGGACACAGTATCCTATACAGGTAATTGTCATAGGGGATTTCTAACGGGGTCAAGCCCGTTTAGAAAACAATTTCTAACGGGTCCGGTAGTTCGATATTTAGGTAAATTTTAGATACAATAGATTCATTCAGAATAAAGTAATGGGTAATGAGTAACGAGGAATGAGGGCAGCAGTCGGTTATAGGTACTAGGAAGACAGTTACAAAAAAAACAGAAAGCGGATATACGATATTCCTCCTATTTCCCATCTCCTATTTCTGTAACCGACCTCTGATTACGTATGAACCGATTTCCTCGCGCCTTACTACTGATTACCGTTTACTGACTACCAATTACTACTATGCCAACCTTAAAACCACGTGCCCCTCTGCTTGTTCTCGCCGTATCGGTCATTCTATATCTCGTTGTTTTTATTACACTGGTTTTCTGGAAATACAATCATTTCTATTATGACAATCTTGATCTTGCGATATTCAACAATGTCTTCTACAACACCCTGCACGGCAACTGGTTCGCAGCTTCCATACACTCGCCGTCGTACCTTGGGGATCATTTCAGTCCTTTGATCATCCTGCTGCTTCCGTTCTATGCATTTGCACCGCGTCCCGAAACGCTCTTGGTATTTCAGACGCTCATCATCTCAGCAACGGCATTCCCTATCTACTACGTCACACGCATGCTGGTCGGTGCCGACAAAAAATGGCTTGCGTGCGGTATCGCGCTCCTCTGGATCGTGAATCCGTCGGTGCATAACATGAATTTCTTCGAGTTCGAGCTGACGCCGTTCGCGGTATTCTTTCTGTTCTGGACGGTGTACGGATACCTCAAGGAAAATACCCATCTCTTCGTCGCAGCAAGCCTCTTAGCGCTTGCGGCACGAGAGGATGTCGCCTTCATTCTTTTCTGTATGGGGCTCGTCGCATGGATACAGAAAAAAAAACCATTTTGGATATGGTATCCGCTGGTCGCGGCAACAGCGTATGCGCTTCTGGCGTTCCTGACCATTCAATACTTCGCGCCAGCCGGTTCATATAAATTCCTTATCTATTACGGCTGGCTCGGCGGTACGACCGTGCCCGGTATCACCTTCAGTTTCATACGACATCCGCTCCTGGTCCTGCAGCATCTGGTGAATATCAAGAATATTGAATTTGTCTTGGGCATTACCTTTCCATTTTTCTTCCTGGTCATCGTACCAAGCGCATTCTGGCTCCTGCTGCTGCCGCCTGCGTTGCAGGTGATGCTCTCGGCTCAGGGCGGCAGTGCTTTGATACTCAATACGCACTATGCCGGTTTTTTTCTGTTCGGGCTGTTCCTCGTTTTCATACAGCGGATGCGAGCGCTCGATGCAGGGAAACTGCCGAAGCGCTTCTCCGCGTATATTCCGACAAAAAAATTGTGGTATCTGCTTATTGCCGGCGCTTCGGTCTATGCGGCGCTCACGTACGGTTCGGTGGTACCAGCGGTACGCGCGTGGCGCGACGAACGGCAATCAGACGTGAAACGTACGTTCGTATCGCAGGTGCCGGCATCAGCACCGGTGGCAGCTACATTCGAGCTGCTGCCTGCATTCTCTTCGCGCCAATCGGTATATTCCTTCCATTATGCAATGATCGGAAAAAACCAGTTTGCCCAATCCGATTATGACCTGCCCGCGGATACGCAATTCCTTGCGATCGACTGGCAGGACATACTGAAGGCCGAAATGCATTTCAAAGACCATTATAATTTCGGGCCGTTCGCAGCAGAAGTTCCGGAACGATTACAAAAGATACTCGACTCCTTCTCCATCATCGACGCATCCGGGTCGCTCATGCTCATGCATAGAACTCCGGATGCAAGCTATACGGCGCCGTTGACGCTCACTGACAAAACGATCCCGCAACAGAACGCCGCAGATCCTATCCTGAACGAAGCGGCGCCGCTCGACGGAGGTTCGCTTCTGACCTGGTCGCTGCCTGCAAACCACGACAACAAGGACCATTATTATCTTGAGATCACAACAGAATTTCGAACTTTTCTCATTCCGTTCGGATACGGACGCACCACACCGGCTACGTGGGACGATGCAACAACACTCTCGATGCCGATATATCTCAGTGACGATGAGTATGAAATTACCATTACCCTGTACCGCTGGACCAAGGGTTTCCTCAAGCTGGGCGAGCTCAAAAATCTCACCATAGAAAGCGATGCTGAAATTGTGGATTCGCAAGTTATCTCACGCGATATACCCTAAGCTTGTCGGAGTCAAAAACTTTTTCCAAAAACGAAGCGGTATCTAACCAACGCGGGATGGTGATGAGGCGATGCGCATTGACGATGACGTATGCTATACGCGCATCACTCAAAAACACCCGCTTCCGTTCCAAAGCGGTATCCGTATCCTGATCTGCAAAAAACCAGTCAACCTGTTGTTGCTTCAAAAGCAGATGCGGTGTCTGGTGGTCATGTCCGCGAAATACCGGTCGATTAAGCTGGCTCGTAAGGGTAAAGGCCAGTTTTTCGTCCGAGACAAGAAGCCCCTGTCCCGGCGAGCTCTCCTTCGCCAGAAAATCAATAACGCCTTGCTCTTCGGCAGTAACATAATAATATCCATAGCCGTAGACATTGGGAGCGAAATACAAATTAACGAAAAGAAAAAATACCAGTGAACTCAACACTGTTCCCCACAACAGCAGACCTGCGCCAATCTTTTTGACGATCGACCGGCCGAGGTGGCTATATATGCGTAAGAATCCAACAGATGCAATGAGCGCTAACGGTATGTGGAACCCGTTCGTAAACCTTCTGTTCAGATCAAGCGGAAGATACAGGAGGATCCAGACGACGATGGACCAGATGAGCAGCAACATCCAGAGCGGATTGTTCCGCTTGTCGCGCCATAGCTGCACCGCCCCCAAGAGCCACAACGGTATGAGCATCCCGTATCCCCAGAGGTAATTGCGAAGCGGAGGCGAATACACGAGATTCTGCTTCAGCCACTCGGCGATCACCGGCTCGGATGCGATGATGTGGACGTTATACAGCATCGCAAGCGTTCCTCCGGCAAGCACGATCGCGGCTTTCAGCATCGGCCGCATGGAATTGGTCCTCCACAGCTCCCACACCGCCCAGCTTGCGAAGACGGCGGCAAGTATCGGGAGATCGTACGGATGCATGAGAATCAATAAAGCAACAAGTGCCGCGTTCACGATATCCCACCAATAGCTGCGCGCATCCTTATATTGCACGAGTAGGTAAGCGCTCAGGAGCATCAGTAGTTGGGAAAGAATAAAAAGCGGTGCCTGTGTGAAGTTCAAGAGCGTATTCCCTTCGGTCACGTAGATATCGCTCGGCAGAAATATGAACTTCTGAATGCCATTGATCATACTGCCGATAATGGCATGCTTCGAAATATAGAGCCATCCCAAGCCGCCACTGAACAGCACGAATGCATACGCAGTCAGGGCGGACGCCGAAGTAGCACATATTTTTTGTATCACTACGGCGAGAAACCATAGAAACACCAACGTCAACACAATGCGGTACAGCTGGTATGAAAAATTGTTACTGACGCCCAAAATACGGGCGGTCTGGCCGATGATGAACCAATTGGGAGAGAGCAAAAGCCCACGCTGCGAATCGGTCGTGTGCAGATTCTTCATGAACAGAATGCCTTCCCGGCCTTGCTGTATCATGGACATATACACCAATTTATCCGCCGGCGCATACTGGTTGGCGCCCGTATACCGGTACTCGGGCGTCGCGCGAAGAGCGAAGTTCAGATACCCGAGGTTGGTGAGCAATAAGAATATGGTGCCAAGGAGCACATAGCCCGTCCAATTGGTTCGTGTAGGAGTTCGTTCAGTCATAGCGCATGCAGCGTATCACACATAATATCCGATTCATAACACCCGATACACATCGGCCGCTTCGTTCGAATATATCCGTTGCAAAAAAACGGCACTTGCAAGCCAGCTGACATCGGTCGTAAGGCTGGGCCGATAGACGATCAATGCGGTGATACCCGAAGAGCGTATGAATGCCTCTTTGTCGGCCTGAGCTTTTGGCCCGCTGTTGGTACCGAAGAACCATTGTGCGCTCTGCTGTTTGCTCAAAAAATTGACCGTCTGGTGGCCGTGACCGACATAGATCCGCGCCGGTGAATATGCCCCGCTCAGCATCGAGATGACCGGTTCATTGCTCAACACCACGTCGCGTTGAGTGAAGGAGCGGTTCACGGTCGTCAGCACGGTATCGATATAGGGATCAAGGTAGTATGCGTATTTCTCGGTAAGCGTGGGCGTATAGGTCGCGTAGATGATAAGACGCCATAACGTGCCCGAGAGGCCACACATGATGATGATGGAAATGATAGCAGATCGCATTACGAACGATCGGACATTCTTGAGATATGCGTATAGACCATACACACCTATGATGGCGATAGGCACGAACCACGCGTTCGAGAGCCTGCGGTTGATCGGTAACGGGAGATACAAAAGCACCCACACGAGCACCGACCAGATCGCCATAAGGACTATCCATGGGTCTTTTTCGCGCGCGGCAAACACCCGATACATGCCGATAAGCCACAGGACAAAGAATATCCCGAGCGACCACATATACATGCCCGCCCGCGGTGAATACGTGATGTTCTGCTCCAGCCATCCCTTCAACGCCGGCTCGCTCTGGAACGACCACCACGTGTACGCGTACGCAAGCATGCTCCCCCCGAAAGCATAGAGACCGGTTCGTATCAGAGCCTGCTGTCGTGCCGTTACGATCCTCCATACGATGAATGAGCAGATAACTCCCAATAACACCATCGCGTCATACGGATGAATGATGATGAGCAGGAACGAAAGCACGCCAAGGAGCACATCGGTCCGGTGGCTCGGTCTGCGTAACGCCCGCATGAGCACATACAGACATGCCAGCAGCAGAATGTATGAAAGCATGAATAGCGGTGACTGCACGAAACTCGTGAAGGTATTCATTTCCGTGACGTAAATATCCGCGGGGGTGTTCTGGAAATAGTACATCCAATGGATGATCGGGTTCGAATCTTGAGGGTGCAGCTGCATATAGAACCATCCGAACCCCGAACCGAAAAGCACCGACGCATAAGTGACAATCCGATACGCCGGCGTCATCGGCAACTCCCGAACGATGCGATACAGGATCCAGACGAAGAGGGCCGCAAAAATGATCCGATAGATGTGGTATGCCGCCTCCATCGGGATACGGGTCATGGCCGCCGTCCCGCCGATGAGCCACCAGTGCGGAGAGAACAAGAGCGCACGTTGCGGTTCCGATGTCTGCGTATTGCGCATGAACAGATCTCCCTGCATGCCCTGCCGCAGCATCGAATAGTACACGAGCTTATCGCCAGTCGATTCGAGTCCTATCCCCGTATAGCGGTGTCCCTGCGGAGTGCGGACGAATAGGATCAGGAACCCGACGTTTATCGCGAGCAGAAAAAAAAGACCGATGATCCAATACGGCACGGTTTTCTGGGTGGTTTGCTGAAGCATACGGTATCTATTGTAAACGAAAGTGCTAACCAACGCTACAGCGAGGGGATTGCGTACAGTTTCCAGCTCTTTTCTTCATGCGTGACCGGAAGCATGTCAGTTACCGCAATCAATCTGGCCAACAACAGCGTGAGCGTCGGGCACGCAGTGCGGCCGCAGATCTGCTCGCGCTTATAGCGCAAAGCTTCGTTATCGACATAGATGTGGGTTATATGCTGCTCACGAAGGCGCTGTATCGTCTCTTCCGGCGTCTGGGTTTCGGCGACCGACTGAACCCAAAATTCCAAGAATAAATTCTCGACCACATGGATATTATTCTGCGGGATAAGCGCCGGCGCGATCGGTCCGAACGGCAGGATAACGTAGGAGGGATCCGCTGCGGCGAGCGTCAAGGCCGCATATGCTTCGATGCTTCCGGCCGTTGAGAATTGTAAGGTCCCTTCACTCGGCCGCGGAGCGAAAAATGTAGCAGCTTGTATCAGGCGGCTTGTCGGAATGGTCAGCAAGAGCATAAGGACCGCCGTAAGTGCGAGGAAACTACGCACACGAGGCCCGCGTACCTCACTCCAATACTGCCCAAGTATGGCCGCCAGCAGCGGGGAAATATATATGATATACCATATGCCCGCCGGCGCCACCCTGTACCATAGGGCAACGGTCGGAACGACAAATAGAATAAGATATATGAATCCTTTTCGCGGACGATACCATACTGCAAGCGGCAGCAATAACGCCAATAGTGCCCCGATACGGTTGTTCGGATACGGGGAGGCGTTGGTGACGACGGCAGCGAAATTATGCCAGATATCGTTCGAAATGTATCCGATGATATTGTGGGTTACCGGAACTGTTTCGGACTCAAGATATTTGTAAAGCGCTGCGGCACGGGGCCCATACGTCGTTATGATCCCCGATATCGAGAAAGGATAGAGCACATTGCCATATCTTGCGACAAGTCGGATGCCCCATGCCGCATACATAAGCATCCCTGCGCCTGCAAAAAGCAGGATGTCCCGTACACGCGTATTAAGCGGCTGTTTCCGGTCCGCGACGATGAACACTAATATGAGTCCAGGCAGCGCGAGGAGGGTGGTGTATTTTATGGCAACGGCGCAACCAAGGAGAACACCGGCAAGCACAGCCCAGGCAGCGCGCCGTTCCATGAAAAAATGAGCCATGAAGATGCAGGCCCATAGAAAAATGAGTGCGAGCAAGATCTCCGACTTGACCGATACGGCTAAAAAGAATATGAGCTCGATCGTGCAGAGTACGACACAGGACAGTACCGCGGCCTTCTCTGAAAAATATTTCTTGACCGCGTACCACTGACTGCACAGTAATGCAATAAAAAGAAATGCATTGATATAGGTAAGGTAGGATGCGCCGATCACGATAATGGGTATGTAGAGAAAACTGCTCGCAAGCGCGGCATTATTGAGCGCATCATAGGGGAACGCGACCATGCCCCCGTTCGCCACAAAAAGCTGCGGCACGTTGTAATAGGTGCGTAGCGAATCTCCGTCAAACGGCATATAGTACGCATTGCTGATAAAAAGGGCTGCTCCAAAAACAAACGCCAGCAGAAGTATGGTCCCCGCGTTCGTCAATCGGAACGAGCGTATGGCGGTTGTGACCGCGAGACGGGAACAAAGGTGTCGCAGAAGGGAGGGGAACGAAGGAAGACCAAGGATTATGAAGAAGATACAAAATACGACGACCGAAGTTACGGACACGAGGTGCAAAAGCGTAACGCCATAAAAAAATACAATGGTACCGACTACCCCCAGAACGATCGATGCGAGAAGGTCTCCGGCAGTGTCGGGAATCCCCACCCCAATTAATTTCAAGATGCGGTGTCCAAAAACATAGCACACGACGGCAAACAAACCATACACGCATAGTATTATGAACACATGCCCTGCGAGCGCAGCATACGAAAATATGTCAACCGGATACTGATAGAAGAGCAGGATGCCGCCGGAGACAAATACGATAGAAGCCCAGAACAGCGGCGGAAGCGCCCATACGGGTATCTGCACACTCGTCCGGATAGAGGTTGCGGTGATTCTAAGAAGTCCAATTAGTGCCACAATGGTGATGAATAGGGTTAAAAAAATAATCAAATCCGCCGGCGTGTGAAGATATAAATTCTTGAGAGAAAACGTAAAAACGATCACGCCAAGTGTGGCTGCGAGATACCGAACGAATTTCCAGAACATGTTCATGTTATGCGGTTGCAAAAATAAAAAGCCACATTAAATAGGTGGGCAGCTCAAATCGGATGATTCTTTCATATCGGCGCGCGCGCTCCTCGAATAAACTCTTTCAAACATCCGAGATGGCGGTTATGTATGATAACTATGAGCCCGAGTGTCAGTAAACTCACCCACCTGACGAATAGCGCATAATGATATTTTTTAAGCAAGTAACCCGTATTCCGCGCTCGATAGTACTGTTTTATGCAACTCCCCCTGGTGGAAGCTGAGTGCTTGTGATAGATAGAAGACCTGCCGTCAACGATAAGTTGGTAACCGGCACTGCGGGCACGGAAAGAATAATCAACGTCCTCCGCATATGCAAAGAAATGGTCGTCAAAATAACCCACCTCATTAAGAGCACGGATCGGCATCAGCCAACAGCAACCGGACAAAAAATCAGGGCGATACATCTTTGTGTATTCACCTGCATTCTTATTCTTATGCCAACTACGACCACCATGAAAAATACTGAATTTTCCGCCGGTGTTCTGTAGTTTTCGTGATTTATAAAAAATTATTTTAGGGCCGATAATACACTTATCATATCGACGAGCCGTATGCAACAATAAATCAAGGAAATCTTTTTCTACAACTGTATCATTATTCAGAATCAGAACATAATCGGTCTGTCTTTCTAAAGCCCATCGGAAGCCCTGATTATTTGCGCCGGTAAATCCCCTGTTCCATGCGTTTCGAAATGTGCTAATGTCGGGAAACTCTTTTTTGAGCTTCATTATCTCCGTGCGATCGGTCGAATAGTTATCAATGACAAGGACGTCGATTTTCGAATCGGTCCTGCATTGCGTTAACGAACGCAAACATTCTCTAGTGTCCTCGTACCCGTTCCAGTTAATAATGATTACCGCTATTCGTGTCATTTCTTTACAAGAATACTTCAGCGCTCACTTTGACGATACTATAACACGAGGGGTAGGCGGTATCAAACGGCGCTGCTTGTTTCGATCACCGATGGAAAATCGCTTCACATAATTTTCTTCGTGCAACCCCTGTAATATTTTTTTGATGCTCTGGCGTCTGCCATACAATTTTATATAGTATGTTGCCCAGTACTATCAGCTTTCGCTGCAACCTCGCGATATACAGTGAGGTATTGGGTCGCCACAGATCGCCATCCATAACGCGCTTCAAGTTCTTCTCGCTCCCCCGGCTCCGGTCCGGTGCCATGCTCTAAAGATTCGTTGATGACCGTTGCCATTTGCACTGGTCCGGCTCCGAGCGAGAACGTATGGATGGCATTGTTCGAAAGATGCGGGATGATACCGACAGGCGTCGTGACTATAGGCAAGCCCGCGCTTAATGCCTCCAAAAAGATCAGCCCGAAGCCTTCCGAGCTCGACGCGGCCACCAGCACATCTGCAGCAGCATAGAATACAGCGAGTTCTTGCGCCGGCATGCTCCCCAAAAAATGGATCCGCCCCGGGCGGTCCGATCTGGCAGCTTGCGATTCGTACTGTTTCCGGAACGGTCCGTCCCCTATGATCAAGAGCGTTGCTTCAGAGTTATGCTTCCATACCTCCGGCATGGCATCGATGACCTTGTCCAGATTTTTTGCCGGGACAAGCCTCCCGACAAAAAGAAGAATAGGCCCTCGGTCATAAGTCTCACGAACGACCTCAACCTCCTCTTGGGGTGGTCGGATAGGATCGAATCCCATCGAAATAATTTTCAGATTTTTGTGTCCGCTAAAAAGCCGGTTCTCCGCAAGAGAAGGCGAAACCACAATGACCGCATTAATTACTTTCATAGTCCAACGGTGGATCGCCCTAAAAAAAGCACCTCGCAGGACATTCACGTCGCTACCGTGAACAGTACAGACGATCCTGACCGAGGGTCGTATGAATCGCTTATAGAATGCGGCGATACATCCCTGCGGGAACAGCCAATGCGCATGGATGATAGCAGCGGGTTCGCGCCGCATCTCTTGCCTAAGGGCGAAAAATTCGGCAATTAAAAAAATCGGTACTTGCGCCATAAGCCACGGATATCGTATCAACTGATCTCGTATGGAGCTTTGGGTCAAGAGTTGTCCTTTGCGTATCGGCCAATACCGGAATCGGCGCACTGGTATACCCCCAAATCGATGTTCATATGGACTATCAGCGACTTCCGGAGCAAGCACGGAAATCTGGTAGTCCGGATCGCGCGATACTTCTTCCGCTAGACGTTTCACAAAAGCGCTCGACACATCCACACGATTTAGCGGAAAGGAGGAGGTAAAAAACAGGACACGCATAGTGCCTACTGATAGCGCATCTTCTTGATAAGATAGAGACTTTCCTCCTGCTCGCTGCGTATGCGATTCAACATTTCCGCGACCAGACCTATGAATATGATGGTTAGCCCTAGAAAATTACAGAACGCTCCGGCAAAACCGATGATTTTGTACGGGGAAAAACTGCCGGTAAAAAAATAATACTGCAGCAGCCATCCGTCAAGGACCAGTCCGACCACGAACAGCATCCCGCCGACATAACCAAAAAAAGCAAGCGGCCGGTAATCCCTTATCGTGCGCATAAGGATGCCAAAGACCCGAAAACCGTACCACCACAAATTGGAACTGATGGTCGATTCCCGATCCTCAAAATATTTCACGGTGACGGGAACTTCGACGCAGCGCAGTCCCTTGAACAGCAGATCCAGGATAACTTCCTGCGTATAGGTGAAGGAGCCGTTCAGCGTGGTCCTCAGAAGCGCCTCCCGACCGTATGCACGGAAACCGCAGGCCACGTCGCGTATCGTGGTGCGTGTTACCCGGCTCATGAACCTGGCAAGCATACGATTGCCCCAAACTTTCGCCACGGGCATATCTTTGGGGATACCGTGCAAGAAGCGTGAGCCAAGCGCAAAATCCGCAGTGCCGGCAAGCACCGGAGCGGCGACGCGCGGAATATCCTCAACTGAAAACTGCCCGTCTGCATCAAAAAAGATCATACACGTTACGCGCTCTTGTAAGCAGTAGTCAACGGCCGTCCGGAAGGTGTGACCCAGACCCCGATTACGCCCGTGCTGCAGCAGTATGATGTTTGCGAACGATCGAACGGTAGACGCGGTGTCGTCAGTTGAACCGTCATCAATAACCACGACACGCATATCGCGCACCCCCGGATGCGCGGTCAGTGATTCCAGAACCGGCTGAATATGTTTCGCTTCATTGTATGCCGGAAGAATGACGGCAACGCGTGTCTCCATAGTTAGGTTGCTTCAGCTGAAAGAAACTGATATACCCATGCTTCATCGTCTTCATATATGAGCCGGAAATAGATATTGGAAGCGAGAAGATGCTGCAGGGCAGTATGGTCTTTTTCCACCAGAACGTACCGTGATGCGAGTTTCTGCGTGACAAGCGCAACAAGCGTATCAGCCCTTCCCTCGCCCGTCAATGAAGCCCATGCATCATAGAGAGCGGGGTCAGCATTATACATGAATGTCGGGTCAAGGCCGACAATATAACGGTTATGCGTATTGAAATAGAACAGCATGGGCCAATCATCCCAGTCGCTCTGCACAATGATGCTGTCTGCCGGTGTATGCTCTGACAGCCACTTCGAAACTGAAGCGTACCGCGTCAGCGGAATACCGTTCGCGAGCTCGTCATGCGCCTGTTTGACATGGGCCCAAAGCCCAATCTGGGGCATCACCAGCACACCGACCACTATCACGCCCACTGCGATGAGTAGTTGCTGCTTGATCCACGCTGATGCGGTCTGCCAACTGTGCCAGATATGAGAGAACATCCGGCTCGGAAACACATCTGACCATGCTGATGCAGCGAACAGCGCTAACGTCGGTGCTGAGAGCTCGATGTAGCGCCTCGATTTAAGCGTAAAAAAAACGAACAATACCGCCAGCAGAGCGAGCGTCCATGTTCTCCGGTGCATCTTCTTGAGATTCAAAAAAAGAAGCAAAAAACCTATGGCCGCAAACACTGCTACCCAAGAAAAATTTTGAATCAACTCATACGCGGTAAACGACGTCCATTCTCCCCCAGCAGCAACGGGACTTCCGTGGACGATCGCAATCTGCCATACCTGCTGAAGATAAAACGAAAGGTTCCCCGGCCAGTACGGGTTCACCACGAGGCCAATGGCGGATCCGGCAAGTGTTGCCGCAACCATTGCCCATACGGAGGGTGGGTGCGTATGGTGGGAAAAACGATGTTTCCAAAAAAGCGCAGGCTCTCTACCCAACTGCATGACTGCGCACAGCGCATACGCTCCTGCCGCGACCCAGCCAAGCAGCCAGCCTCCGTAGAGCAGAACGTACAAAGCATTGAGCAGCGCTAGCATATATACGCGGCGTTCGAAAAGTGCGATCAAAATCAACAAAAACACGATGAGTGAAACGCTGTTCGCTTTGACCAGACTCAACCGGAATAAAAAAGCATTACAAAAAAGGAGCAGCGCTGTCGCGATAAGAGGGGTATTCATCCGCCATCGTTTCAACGTGGCGTAGAACAGGGTAAAAAAAGAAGCGAGCAACGTCGCGGTCGCAAGCTTCACGCCCAAGAGCGGTTTACCCCAGGACACGAACGGGACAAGCAGCGCATGGTAAAGAAAGTGATGATCAACGAATGAATCACGAAGTGTCGTAAAGTACATCCAGGGCATTGCGGTAAGTACCCTGCCCTGCCGCAGGAAAAGAGCCATCTTGGCATGATAAAAACCGTCCGGATCCCCGATACTTGGCATATACTGCAGATACGCGCCGACCGCAAAAACAGCTACAAATATGAGCACATACTCGATGCGTGCTCGTGACAGTGCTCGATTGAAACGCCGCATATTTTGTCCTCGCCAAGCACGGGAGCGAGGCACTGGTCAGTACCTTACAGCTCCTTCTTAAAATAATCAACCCAGGGAATCTGACTTGGCCTGATACCCCCCAAGATGGCAAGATAGTAGCTCAACCAACTGCCGTATGACAAGGCCGCGAGACATTGGGCTATACGGGATCCAGCAAACGGCACGGTCAGCGTCTTGAATCCCTGCTTCTCAAAGACATGACGCGTCACCGTCACGCGCCGACGCATCCGCGGCGCATACGAGGAGGAATCCAAAAAGATAACGGTCCAGTGGCGCCGCGCCGTGCGCAGACTCCCCAGCCCCTCGAGTAAATGATGATTCAGCTCGGACAGGAAAAAATACGGAGCGAACGCTTTGGCGCTTTCGTTCAGCTGATTGCTGATGATGTGCGCATTGCCGCGCAGGTGCTCTGCTCCGATGATAATGCATGAATGCGCGCGCAACCGTTGCGCGGCGATGAGAGCCTTGCCCTGTTCCGGAGGGATCGTACGGGCGGCGGCGAGCAGATCAGGAGTTCCCGGTTTCAGAACGCGCGCTTCGCGAAATAGCATGTAGAGAGCTGTCATGGTATAGCCGGTGCCGATGCGCGGCTGCTTCGAAGGATTGAATTCCGTTGAGAACGCGTAGCGCGGCATCCGGTAATGCCTTGCAAGGCGCATCAGTTCGCCGCCCGAAGCGACGACGAATGATGAGAGCTTTCGAGATCGTGCGTCCTTGAAACAGGAAATGATCTCTTCTATCGTGCCCGAGTAACTGCACAATACAACAAGCGTATTTCGGTCAGCGAAGGCTGGCACACGATACCCTTGTACGATCGTTACCCGTACGTTGAGAAAATCCTCATACACATACCGCAGCAGGTCAGCGCCCAGAGCAGATCCTCCCATAGCGCATATCACAACCGAATTCCATTTCTTGTGCGGCGGAAGTTTCGCGTTCTTTGGAAAGTCCTTGGCAACGAACGCAATCTGCTTGGGCAAAAGAGAAGTAGAAAGACCCACCTGATGCGGGTCCAACCGTTCGATCGCTCTGGTCAGTGCAGTGTGTTTGCTTTTCATACTTCATCATTATGTCCGGAATAGGGCGATACGTCAATTAAAAAATAACTTAGATTTGACAACAAGGCATTTATATGTTAATAGTATCAAGCTACTCCCGTAAACAATCATTCGAGAGGTGCTCACATGTTCACTCGTGAACATATCATTGCGGAGCTCCTCACGTTGGGGAGCGCGATCAACAAAGAGCATGGTGAAAACCTTGCCGAGCTCGCAAAACGCGCCGTCGAAACGGCGTGGGGGAAAAACGAAACAGGAGATCCTCCAACGTTTGTCGTGCAAGTAACGCCGTTCTGGAGCGGTGAACACATCACCGTCAGCTACTACAGCAGCGCAAAGCACGATCTCCAATTCATCGAGATCCCTGTGAGCGAACTCGGAACCCAGTAAGAGCCGGTCCACCTTCAAGCGTGGCCGGCTCCTTCATTTATGCGTTCTCGTGGAACGAGAGACCAAAATGATCAATAACAGCGGGCGTCAACGGCACTGCTTTCCGCACTGGTATGTTGCCTTGCGATGCAAGCCATGCTTCATGACCGGGGACCGGCTTCATGCCGCCGTTCAATTCAGTAAGATAGAGATATTTTCCAGGATACAGGTCAGCTGGATCGATCGAGACGAATTTATTACCCGTTGTATCGACCCATCCTTCCGGAGTTTCAAAGCTCTCTACCGAACCCCGGCGTTTCGAATGCAACTCATCCTGCAGGATCTGACTGTTCGATGCATGGAACCCGATGCCGAACAAAGGAGCGCGGCTGTCGGGGAAATCCTTCTGTAGAAGTTGCTGCCGTCGTTGGCCCGCATCAAGCAACAGCTGCGCGACTTTCTTCATGCCCTCTCCGCTGGCGCTCACCTCATCAATAAGCTCATCGATATCTCCGACATCATTCACGCCCAAATGTTTCGTGAGCGCGATCAGTTGTCGAGATTGTAATTCTCTCGGTAATTTATTAAAAATAAAACGGGTAACGGACGCTTGTTCGTGCACGGGGAGCTCCGTGACAGCGCCTGCATCCTCGATCACGGCATATGTTTCAGGATCAAGCTCTCGTCGGAACGCTTTCCAACTTTCAAGATCAAAATCAGCCCTCATATATCGCTGATACAGCTTGATCTTTTCCGGGCCGGCCAGATCAAAGGGCATGTCAGAAAATGAAAGCTCCTCATCGAGGAACTCGTCCAATTCCCTCACCTCTTTCTCATGTGCTTCGTGGCGCGAGTCGAGAAATTTGCTTGCTATAGGGGGTTGTTCTTGATGCGGCATAGTGTGATGCTCCCGCACCAAGCCTAACGAAGGTACGTCATTTTGTAAAGATGGCTCCTGCTCGGTTCACTTCTTCGTGAATTTCTTGACCGCCCATCCTGCGACTGCGACCAGAGGAATGGTCATAAGATAGTACCAACGGACCACGGGAGAGGGATCGTCCTGCGCCTCTGACACCTCAAACGCTGTCGTCGTCGCATAGCCCTGCACTGCAACTTTTTCGGCCATAACCGCATCCCCCGGCCGCATAAGATACAGATACGGCGTGCCGCTTCGATAGTATAAAAATCCCGATACTGAGACCTCTACGCCTTTCTCCGGCTTGAATCGCGCTGCGCCATCAACCGGATACACGGTGATACGATCCTCATCCTCGGTAATGCTGAATGACTTGTCGCTCACGCGGCTGACCGGGCCCGCGATCGTGACCCAGCTGCGCGACATATCCTCGTTCAATCCGGCGATATCGGACTCTGTGCTTACGATTAGCCTGTTGGTATCGAGAATGGTTATCGCAGAGGCGTCCGCGATAGACAGCCGAATGCTGCCATTCTGCTCGGACACGGTTCCTACGGCTTCAATACGGTCACCGGCGTGCAGTTTCGGAAACTCGCTATGGTAATTGTATACTTCTGTCGTTTGGAGA
>JACQKJ010000063.1 GCA_016204595.1 Candidatus Komeilibacteria bacterium
CGTTACAAATCCCTGATAGCATTATTGTATGCATAAACCCAGTCTACAAGGTAATCATTCGATATGGTACTAAAACGTAATTTGGGATTTGTAACGGGGTAACAAGATGAAAAAACTGCTGGACATCAAAAAAATGCGCGTGAGCATTGAGGGAAAGATCATCGTGCGCGACCTGACTCTTGCTATCAAGCCGGGAGAACTGCACGTCCTGATGGGCCCGAACGGTTCAGGCAAGAGCACGATCGCCCACGCGCTGCTTGGCCATCCGCGATACCGTACCGCTGCGACTCGTCTTCGTTTCAACAGCAAAGACATTCGCAAGCTCAAAACGGACGCGCGCGCCCGATTGGGATTATTTCTCGGTTTTCAGTATCCGCTCACGGTGAGCGGCGTTACGCTTGCGAATCTGTTCTCTGAACTCACGAAAAAAAACCGGCCGCGCAACAAGAAGCTCCTGCACTTGACCCTTGCTTCGCGGATGGCCACTGAACAGCGGGAAGCGCAGGACCTGCTGCGCGCCGCGGTTACCGGCCACATGCGCGAGCTTGCACTGCCCGAAGACATGCTGTATCGGGGACTCAATGACGGATTCTCCGGCGGAGAAAAGAAAAAAGCAGAGATGCTGCAGATGCTGGCCCTCAAACCCAAACTGGCGATTCTTGATGAACCGGACTCCGGCGTGGACATTGATGCTCTCAAAGCGATCGCCAAATCCATCGCCGCGGCGCGCAAGGTGGGCACCGCTATTCTGCTTATCACCCACTATCAACGCATTTTAAAATACCTTAAGCCGGATGCGGTACACATTATGGTCAAGGGCAAGCTCGTGAGATCGGGTACCGCGATCCTTGCCCGCGAGATCGAAAAAAAAGGATATGCTTTTCTGCAAAAAAAATGAAACCAACCGCTCTGAAAACTAAACTCGAAACCCCCTACCAATTCGGATTTTCTGATCCGGAAAATGGCGTTTTCAAAAGCCCGAAAGGAGCAACGCATACGGTTGTTGATATTATTGCGGATCAGAAACAGGAGCCACAGTGGATGCGTGAATCACGTCACAAGGCGCTCGATTTTTTTCTGAAACGGCCGATGCCTGCATGGGGCGCTGATCTTTCCGACATCGATTTCAACGACATCTATTATTACATCCGTCCGACTGAACGAAAAACCTCACAATGGAGCGAGTTGCCTGATGCCATCAAGAACACGTTTGACCGCTTGCGCATTCCCGAATACGAGCGTGAATTCCTGGCCGGTGTCGGAGCTCAATACGACTCGGAAAATGTCTACCATCATATCAACAAAAAACTTGAGGGGTCGGGCGTTATTTTCACCGACGTCGAAACTGCGGCCAAAAAATATCCTGATCTGGTCAAAAAATATTTTGGCACTGTCATCTCCGCCAATGACAATAAGTTCGCTGCACTCAATACCGCTATGTGGTCGGGCGGGAGCTTTGTCTACGTGCCGAAGGGCGTGCACGTCGACCTGCCGCTGCAAGCGTACTTCCGAATCAACGCAAAGAACATGGGCCAGTTCGAACGAACGCTTATCATCGCGGATGAAGGAAGTTTTGTGCATTACGTGGAAGGCTGTTCCGCGCCTGTGTACGTATCCAGCTCGCTCCATAGCGCGGTCGTGGAGATCATAGCGCTCAAAGGAGCACGCGTCCGCTACACCACGGTCCAGAACTGGTCTAAGAACGTCTATAATCTGGTGACCAAGCGCGCGCACGCGCACGAGGAAGCGATCGTCGAATGGGTGGATTTCAACTTCGGAGCAAAGGCTACCATGAAATATCCGTCTGTGTTTCTTGTGGGCCGCGGTGCCAGGGCAGATATCCTCTCCATGGCTTTTGCCGGAGCAGATCAGCACCAGGACGCAGGCGCGAAAGTGATGCACGTGGCTCCTGATACCAGCTCGCGAGTCATCTCAAAGTCGGTCGCGTCATTCGGCGGACGCACCAGCTTTCGCGGCATGGTCTATGTAGGACCGAAAGCTGCAAACAGCAGGGTGAGCATTCGATGCGATGCGCTCCTGCTCGATGAAGCATCGCGTTCCGATACCTACCCGACCATGCGCATCAACAACAAGGATGTGACCATCGAGCACGAGGCGACTGTTTCGAAGATCGGAGAAGAGCAGCTGTTTTACCTCCTTTCGCGGGGACTCACTCCTGAACAAGCGGAAGTGCTCATCGTGAACGGATTCATCGAGCCGCTGGTGAAAGAGTTGCCCATGGAATACGCGGTAGAGATGAACCGGCTGATTCAGTTGGAAATGGAGGGATCAGTGGGGTAATAAATAAATTTGGAGGGATAAGAGACTTGCCCTCCGAAGCTCCGACTGAGGAGCGAAGGAGGGTGGAAGGGAGCGTTGGGTAGTATGTCATTGCGAGGAGCAGCAGCGACGCCCGCCTGCCAGAGCCTGCGGCTTAGGCCGCTGGCGGGCAGGAAGCAATCCCATTGAGAAGTAGATGAGCCCTCAATCGTTCACGGGGATTGCCGCGGCCACGACGATTACGTCGGGCCTCGCAATGACACAATGCATAGTCCCCGATCCGAACGGCAGGCGAAAAAATTAAATGAAAATGATTGTTCAAAAGATTAGTAAAAAAAATACAGCAGTTCGCAAGCCAACCCTTCTCCTCGACTGGCAGAAACGCTTAGCAAAAATCGACATTACCGTTGCAGGTGAAACGAATCTTACCTATATCCTCTTGGCCGGATTCGGCAATACGCAGTCGCGCGAAATCACCATACGACTTATGAAACAAAGTAGTGTTGCGATTGTCGGCATCTTTACCGGAAACAAAAAGCAAACCTATCGCTGCGATCTGTCAGTGCTCCATACAGGAGCCGGGTCACGATCTCGCGTCGTTCTCAAAGGAATTTTCACGGATGCAGCTGACGCCATGCTCAATGGCACGATTCACATTCTGCCAAAGGGGCAGCAAGCTGATGCGCGTCTCGAAGAGCGCGTACTCCTTTTGTCAAACGAAGCGCGGGCACGGACAATCCCCAATCTCGAAATTGAAGCCAATGACGTGAAAGCAAGCCACGCTGCTACGGTCAGCAGGATTTCCGACGATGAGCTTTTTTACCTGGAAACGCGAGGCCTGTCGAAACAGCGGGCAGAAAAAATGCTGCTGTCCTCCTTTCTTCACTCCCCGCTTACGGCCTTACCTGAAGGCACACTTCGTGATACACTGGAACGGGTTTTGGATAAAAAAATTGAGGAATTCACCGGATGAATCCCGTTACAAATCCCGCTCAACAGTATATATATCCAGGTATCTAGTTTTCTATGAAAACATTGTGTGCAACAGTAATAAGTAATGTGGGATTTGTAACGGGATGAATCCCTATCGCAAAGATTTCCCCATACTCGCGACCAACGTGAACGGCCATCCGCTCGCTTATTTGGATAATGGGGCCACGACTCAACGGCCGCAAGCGGTTATCAATGCTGAAGTTTCATTTTACAAAACATACAACGCCAATATCCATCGGGGCTTGCATGCCTTAAGCCAGAAAGCGACCGAGGCCTGCGACGCTACCCGCATCAAAGTGCAAAAGTATATACACGCTCGTTCTCCGGAAGAGATCGTGTTTACCTATGGAACGACACATGGTATTAACCTGATTGCCTATACCTGGGCCGAGGCGAATATGAAGGCAGGTGATGAGGTGCTCATCTCGCTCATGGAGCACCATGCGAATATTGTGCCCTGGCAGCAACTCGCAAAACGCAAAAAAATCAAACTTTCCTATATCACACTGACAAAAAAATTAACACTCGACTATGCGGCGCTTGCACGGATGATTTCGAAACGAACAAAGCTCGTATCAGTCGTGCATGTTTCGAATGTCCTAGGTATCGAGAACGATATTGCAAAGATCATATCGATTGTGCACAAAAAATCCAGGGCAAAAGTGCTGGTAGATGCGGCACAAAGCATTGCGCACATTCCGATCGACGTTCAAAAAATGGATTGTGATTTCCTTGTTTTCTCCGGACACAAAATGTACGGCCCGACCGGCATTGGCGTGCTCTACGGAAAACAAGAACTGCTCGAAACAATGCCGCCGTTTCTGACCGGAGGCGATATGATCATCTCGGTCGAGAAATTCGCTACCGTATTTCAAAAACCGCCCGCACGTTTCGAAGCAGGCACACCCAATATCGCGGGCATTATCGGACTCGGCGCTGCGGTCGACTGGATACAAAACAAAGGGTTGCGCAATTTGCGCAAAGCTGAAGCTGCACTCACCCGCTATGCTTACGAAAAACTTTTGAAGGTGCCGGGACTCACCATCTACGGGCCGCGCAAACGCCATGGCGTTATCTCATTCAATCTGGATGGCATTCACGCGCATGATGTCGCTGAAATAGTCAATCGTTTCGGGGTCGCAATACGATCCGGCAATCATTGTGCCATGCCGCTTCACAGGCGCCTGGGCATCGTTGCGTCTGCGCGCGCTTCGATCGCCTGCTACAATACGAAACAGGAAGTTGACACGTTAGTCAGAGCACTCAAAGAAGCACAGAAGATATTTAAATAGGAATAATACTATGGGGCATTTCATACGAACCGTGCTGCTGGGATTGATACTTAGCGTAGTCGCTATTTTACCGATCGGGTTCATGCTCCTGCTTGCCGCTGCTGTAGCTAAACTCTACATTAGCGGTCACAACTACGCTCTACATCAGAAGCTCGATAGAACGTTTTTCAATATGCCCGGCGGACAACTCTCCGGTTATGATTTAATCTTTCTGGCCGCTGTCTTGATTGTATGGGTCAGCGTTTTTTCGATTATCATTGTCGTTCACACGAAACGCCACAAAAGAAGACTTATCGGATAACTTACAATGAGAGTGCCACGCCCTTCGGGCTCGCAATGACACATGCTGCTATGCACGAAACTATTTATCGCCATAATATCATCGACCATTACCGAAATCCACGTAACTTCGGAAAGTTGAAGCACGCAACCCATTCGGCTGGGCACGCGAATGTGAGCTGCGGTGATCAAGTTCAGTTCCAAGCGCGGGTGGAAAAAGGGCGAATAAAAGAGCTTGCGTTCACCGGTGATGGATGTGCTGTCAGTATTGCCGCTACCTCAATGCTTTCTGAATTTGCTAAAGGTAAAGCCCTTTCGGCGATAAAAAAACTCGGTGAAGAAGACATCGAAAAACTTCTCGGCATACCCATCTCCGGCGCTCGCGAGCGGTGTGCGATGCTTGGGTTGGAGACGCTCCAAGCACTTGAGGCTATCGCTTAGTTTTGACTTGGCAAGTTAGTATGCTATAGTTCCTTTTTCTCACTGGTTCATTCCCAACAACTACTTTTCGGTCTAGGGGGGCTTCACATGTCTGCAACAGTACTGCTTGGCACGGAGATTTCTGCACGAATCAAGCAAGACCTCGCAACTCGAGTCAACGCACTTCGTTCTGAGGGAACAGTGCCCGGGATTCTTATGATCCGCGTCGGCGATGATCCCGCTTCGATGTCCTACGTGAGACAGAAAGACAAAACGGCCGCCGAGATAGGAATCGTATCCAAAGTGGTCGAACTCGCCTATGATACTCCAGAACGTACCCTGCTCGCACTCATCGGACATGGAAATGAGGACCCACTATACCACGGTATCCTCGTCCAGCTCCCCTTGCCTTCGCACATCAATCAGAAGATCGTTGCAAACACGATCAATCCGCTCAAGGATGTCGACTGCTTCCATCCGCAGAACGTTGGCCGCCTGCTCATGGGTGATCCCTACCTCATCCCTTGCACACCACATGCTGTTCTGCAGATCTTGCTGCAGGCCAACAAGCCAAGCTATTGGCCCGAAGGCAAGCATGTTGTGGTCGTTGGTCGCAGCAATTTAGTAGGCAAGCCGCTCGCCGCACTCCTCGTTCAGAAAAACCTCTACGCCAACGCAACAATGACGGTCTGCCACAGCGGAACGCGCAATCTCTCACATCACACTGCGCAAGCTGACATCCTTGTCTGTGCCATGGGTTCACCACGATCGATCAAGCCATTCATGATCAAGGAGGATGCGGTCGTGATTGACGTCGGAGTCACTCGAATCGAAGATCCCTCTGCGAAGGGCGGGTATCGCCTGGTCGGTGACGTGGATCACGAGTCAATCGATGATGACTTCGCGACGATCGCGGACAAAGCAGCAGCGTACACACCAGTGCCCGGCGGCGTCGGCCCAATGACCGTCACCATGCTCATGTGGAACACCGTCAAAGCAGCTGAATTCCAGCGCTTGGGAGCGCAACTCGGAGTCTCGGCATAAGAAAAAAATTGTCGTTCTTCAGTCTAACCCCCCACATCATGCCAAGCATGGCGTGGGGGATGTTTTTTTAAAATTACTTCCGTTGACACTGAATATATGTAATGATACTGTATGGTGTGCTTTTTGCGCCCTTGACCTGCCCCGATAGCTCAACGGATAGAGTGGGAGCCTTCCCCGCCCGACTCGCCTGACCGCCCTCGTAGTTCAACGGATAGAACATGGGACTTCTAAGCCTGGGATGGGGGTTCGATTCCCTCCGAGGGCACCAGACGAGTCAGGCGGGCGGGTAAGCTCTAGATCCAGGTTCGATTCCTGGTCGGGGTA
>JACQKJ010000062.1 GCA_016204595.1 Candidatus Komeilibacteria bacterium
AATAATACCCCCGAAATCCCGCGACCTTGACGCCGCGCACCGTATCAATAAGATCCAGACCCCTCCCAATCTCTTCATGCGATTTCGGCGTGAAACCAAACGACGGAACAGTTCCTACTTTCCGAAGTTCTTTGTTATCGCTCTCGTCGCTGCCTACGGGCGTATCCTCAGAATACACATTCGGCACCAAAAGCATCAGCTCATTGAATTTCGACTCTGTCGACTTGAGCTTCTGTTCCAGCAGTATCAGAGAATCCTTGATCTTCTTGCCTGAAGCGATCATAACAGGCGTGGGTTTGCCTGCCTGCTCCACCTGCGCTGCATGCTCATTTCTGCTGCGCTGTATCTCCTCCGCCTCCTGCGTGAGTTTTCGCCGCTCGTCATCGATCGAGATGAGTTCGTCAAGGTCAAGTACAATTTTTTTATGCTTGATTGCAGTCCGAATGCGATCAGCATTTTCACGTATATACTTACTATCGAGCATAGGACGCATGTTTAATTAATCAGATTAACGTTCTGTACCAGCTTCCCTGCTGAGTAAAGCTTCCTTACTATAGCGATATTTGAGCCAAAAATCAACTTTCTGAACCGTGCGGATTCGGTTTGCCCCAAAACTTGACGAGATATTTGAAGAAGCTGCGTAAATGAATACGCGCAGTCCTGTTCGTAAAAACCGTGAGCGGAGCTCCTTCAGATGACCGGCTGAGCAAATGGACGGTCGAAACCTCGGGCACATACCATACCTCATGCCCTTTTTCCCAGAAGCGTCGGCACCAGTCGGTATCCTCAAGGTACAGAAAAAAGCGTTCATCAAGAAGGCCTACCTGTGCCAGCGCCGCGGTACGAACCATCAGGCAGGCGCCGAAGAGCCAATCAACATCGCGCGCCTGTGTATGATCAAATTCCTCCATAAAGTAGCGCGCAAGCCAGCCTCTGCCCCATGGGGTATGTGAAAAAAAAGTTCTTCGATACAACGGAAGCCACACATCCGGAAAACGAAGGCACGAAGGCTGCAAAGAACCATCCGCATTCACGAGCTTTGGCCCGGCAATGCCCACTTTGGGGTTCGTTTCCATAAAACGGTACAAACCTTCAACCAGCTCTGCGTTCAGCACGATATCGGGATTCACGATCAGCGAATACGTACCCGAGCTTGCTCGTAAACCAATATTATTACCGGCTGCATATCCGCGATTATCGGGCGCCTCGAGACAGCGCACGCCCGGATATGTCTCGCGGAGAAAGGCAGCGATGCCATCTTCGGAATGGTTGTCAACGACCACTACTTCAAAGGTGAGGGTACTCGTAAATGAAAAAAAATGCTTGAGCTGCTGTTTGATGAGCTCTTTTGTTTTATAATTAAGAATGATGATCGAAACGTCCATATTATGCAGTATGAAACCATTGAGGAAACTCGCGAGGCTGCGCTCGACGCTGCTTCCGGGCATACCGACGTTTTCGGGCGAATCGCGGAAGCAAACGAATAGCTTCATACAGACCGCGAACGCTTGATCCGTCCAGCGCAAGCAGATATATGAACTTGCCTGTTTCAAACCACACAACACGCATCAGATGCCGGATAGTTAATCTCCAGGATTGGTTCTTATATACCATCAGCGCATGGTTGCGGTATGAATACCGGTTGATCTCGGATCTCTGTTTTCGATCATTCCAGCTCGCACGCGTTCCTGCGATGCTGCGGTGATGATATGCGACGGCATCCGGAATAAAATAGTTTTTCCAACCCGCAGAAACCAAGCGCCATGCCAAGTCGACATCCTCTTTATACGCAAAAAAATCTTCATCAAAATACTCGTAACCGCTCCCGCGGGGAATTCGGACCGCCTCAAGCGCTTCGCGCCGCAACAGCGCCAGCGCCCCGCTGATACCGAAGACAGCTTGATTCTCAGCCGGGCGATCACGTTCACCCTGCAAACGATCTGAAACCTTATAATTCGCTGAAATTGCCAGTCCAAAACTGTCTATCAGCTCCGTCGTCGTATGCGTATCAATATCCCAATACAAGAGCTTCCCGCCAACTTCGGCAGCGTCCTCATAGGAATCCATCGCGGCGACGAGCGTCTCCAGACAATCGCGCTTCATGACGATATCGGGGTTAATAACGAGCACGTACGGCGCTCGAGACCAACCGATGATCATATTATGCGCACGTGCAAAACCGAGGTTCGCCTTTTGCGTGACAACTTTGGCGCCCGGGAATTGCTCGCGCATGATCGACGCAGACGCATCGAACGAATTATTGTCCACGACGATCAGATCCCAGTCAACAAATGTCTGGGAGCGCAAACTGTCGCAGAGGTCCGGGAGATATCTGGCGCTGTTATAGGTAACGAGGCTGATAGTTACTTTTTTCATCGGTGTTTACTTTCCCTCCTAACACTAGCATGGTAAGCATCAGATATCCAAGCCCCAGCGGATGATTGAGGTACGGGCTTGCACTATGGACGATCATAATGAACGCCAATCCGGTAAGGAGCATCACGCTGATTTCGCTGCTGCCCGGGTTCGCGCGTACCATCCGCCAGCCTCTATAGAGCAGCCCAAGAAGCACCCCGAGGTAAACCACGCCGCCGATCAGGCCGAGTTTCAGCCATTGATCCAGATATCCCCATTCAAAGGCATAGGTTGTAACGGTTCCTGAAGGATTGAGAGCATTCTTGGTCCGCGGATCGTCTGAACGGTACGATACGGATGCACCGAACCCACTTCCTATGATCGGGTGAACGCGTATGGCCGACATGAGCGGCCTCAGCAACTGAAGCCGTGAACTGACCGCAGGTTCCGATACAGAGGTGATACGCGCTGAAAGCGATGCTGACAACCCTGTACCTCCATACGGGAGGATTGCGAGAAGCATCAGAAGCAGGACAGCCGCAACTCCTCCTGCCATGACAATGCCGACTCTTTTTGCTGCCATGCCACAATTCCTTATGACCTGCCTGCCGAAAAAAACAAAAAATAATACAACAGCTGCAAGAGCGCCAAGCCAGTAGCTTCTCGAAAAGCTGGCAAGTATGGCAGCGGAGCACAGGATCAGCGCAGCGAGCCGGCGCTGGCTCACTCCCCGCCAGACGAGCAGCAGCAGCGACTGCACCATGACCACGCCGACGAACACCTGCGACTGTATGAATATCCTCCAGAGCGTTTCTCCGACCAAGGTCAACTCCCCGATCCGCGTATCGCGCACCCAAAGATAGAGATACGGGATATTCCACGTTTCATACGCATTCGCAAAGAGATGAAACAAGATAAGCGTCTTGAGGGCCGTGGCTATCGCGGCTCCCACCGCAAGCGCCCTGATGAATGCGAGGTCCTCTCGCCGGTACGCGAACAGCCAGACAGGAAAATACGCGAGGTAGAGATACGCATTCCCATCCAAAAAAACATCCGACAAGGGCCGTGCCGCACGTAAGCCGATACTAAATCCCCACACAGTTATGAATACGAGCGAAACGAATAAACCGCTTATAAACGCGTTCCGGCGCAGCAGATCAATGCTGCTCCGTACGCCGGACAGCCCAAGCCATGCGCCGATCGCCAGAATAAAAATAAGCATCCGCATGCTTAGTCGAAACCCTCCGATGTCCCAAGAGAAACTGGAGCCGAATGAGCCCCACATAAGCTCCGCCAGAGGCAGGAATAGCAACCACCGCCGATCCATAAAAAAAAGACACAGTATGCTTGCGGCCGCTATAATGAAAAACAGCACTCTGAGAGAAGGTATGGTGTAGGCTGCTAACGACAGAATATCGGCAGCGAAGAAGACCACTATCCACGGTGCGACGCGCTTGGGGATGATATTACGAACGTCCATGAAATACGAGTTGATATATATACGAGGCGAGTAAGCCGAGCGGAGATAGGGCTTGGAGAACCCAGGCCTGCAACGGGCCATGATGTTTCCGAAAAAAATAAGTGCGACTGCGATTATGGATCAGCTGCCGTTCATACGGCTGGCGTTTGCTGAAACTTTTTCCGCCGTGATGCACGACTCGAAAACTCGGAACAAAGCGGATGCGTTCCCCGGCGTTGCGGAAGCGGAGGCAGAGATCCACCTCCTCGAACCACAGAAAGAACCGCTCATCGAATGCTCCTATCCGATCGATCGCGCTCCTGCGTACGAACATGGCAGCGCCCATGATCTGCTCCACATCCTGCTCGCGGGTCGGGTCAAAATCCGCACGGTAGTAGGCCCGAAAGGGCGCGAGAGAACGCGTCAGATGGTTAATCTTAAGAACGGTCAAAATTTCCGGTAGAATATGCGGATCGCGGCGCACCTGACCCTCCTGATATGAACCGTCCGGATTCGTGAGCATCGGCGCGATCATCGCAACATCGGCATGCTCGTCGAGGTATCGCGCGAGACCCGCAAGCGCTCCGGAAACGACCTCGGTATCCGGATTCAAAAAAAAGACATACCTGCCCCGTGCGCGCCGCAGTCCGATGTTATTCCCGGTTGCGAAGCCACGATTGGAGTCAAGTGCTATCAGATGGGCCCCTGGGTGCCGCGCACGGACCAGGTCTTGCGAGCCGTCTGTCGAATTATTGTCAACAACGATGACCTCATGCGATAGGCGCGCACCATCTTTTTCAATCGACAGAAGACAGCGATGCAAAAGATCACGTACGTTCCAGCTTACGATAATGATCGAAATATCCATATCAGTACGTCAACTTCTTGGATACGATATCGAGCATGCGGCGGGCGATTGCATTCCAGGAATACTCCTCCACCGCCTTCTTCCTCGCATCCTGGCGCTCCTCCGAGTCTTCCTCAAGCGCCAGAAAAAGCTTCCGGTTAAAATCCTCTTTGTCAGAAGCGACGTATACGACGTCTTTCAGCAGATCCACGCCGGAATATTTCGTCGCGACGACCGGCTTACCGCACGCCAGATACTCATACAGTTTCATCGGATTGGTGGACGTAATAAAACGTGACTGCCGATGCGGGATCAGCGCTACGTCAAATTGCTGTATGTATGCTGGAGCTTCTTCATACGATTTGTATCCGAGTATATGGACATTCTTGATCGTTGCGAGACGATTCGCGTCCTCATCATGCCAGATGGGGCCCACCAGCACGAACGTCTTGTTTTGATTCTTTGCGGCAAGGTAGGTGATCAGATCCAGATCGACACGCTCCTGAATAACGCCGATATAGCCGATGATCGGCCTTGGCAGATCGGCGATATCACGGCTCACCAATCGATGCTTCGTTTGGTAATGCGCAAGGTCAACACCGTTTGGCACCCAATAGACATTCGGCTGATTATCGAACAGCTTCTGCAGATCCTCGGCAACGGTAAATATCACATCAGCCGTCTGTCTGATCGTCGCATACCATGATACCATGCGTTCGCGAAGTGTGCGGTATGACGGATGCTCGGCCCAGTTGTCGACTGCATCAAAAACCGTCAGCTTCTGACCAAAACTTCGCATATAGGGGGCGAGCGGAGGGAAGTAGGACCACACAAGGTAATCAGCCATCGACAGCTTGAGCGCAACCTGACGCACTCGTTTGACAAAATGCTCCGGCCTGATAAAAAATTCACTGTTCGAATAGACGAAAACCGCATCAGAAAGTTTCGTCAACTTATCATACGGAGTCCGAAATTGCACAGTGCCTCCGTCCAATGCGGGAATGATATTTTCCCAGGTGTTTCGCAGGGCTCGTTTCAGCGTCAGCGGCGGATAATCGACCGCCAGTATGCGGCGTATGTGCGGCATAGCGGCGAACTCACGTATAAGCTGGCCGTTGCGGTTGCTCACGCCATGCTGCCATTCGGCGTAGCCTGACATATTGATCATGATGATATCAAGCGGTTTCATAGCTACGAAAGTACCTGCGCTAAACGCCGCGCCTGCATATCCCAGTTCGGCAGCGTTTCCAAATGCTTCTTCGCGTGCGATCCGACAAATCCGGCCAGCTCAGCGTCGACCAGCAAGTGGATAATGCTCTCCGTGAGTGCCCCGAGATTTTCACCATCAACGAACAGCGCGTTCGGTTCGCCGCCCAAGGCCTCGCGTTCGCACCCGGATCGTCCGGCGATGATGGGCAGAGAAAAATAAGCCGCTTCCAAAAACACGATGCCGAATCCTTCGATGTCAGCGCCGATGGCGCGCGTCGGCATGGCAAAAAGCGACGCTGCAGTATAATACCCCCCTAATTCAGAGTCTGCGACGTTCGTGCGTATTTCAATGTATTTCTGCATTTTCAAATTTTGTATCAGTCCCTCGAAATATGAACGGTCAGGTCCGTCACCAATGATAACATATCGCGCATTCGGAACAGAGCGAAGCACCTCGGGAAATGCCCTGATGACCATATCCTGACCCTTGCGGCGCGTGAGGCGCCCGACCGTAATGACCAGTTTCGAACCGGCGTAGCGCTGTGCAGCCGGTGATGCTGCATGATCCGCGTGCGAGAACTTTTCCTCCTCAAAATACGGCGTCAGTATGGTCACGGGCGTTCGCAACTTGAGGGGCGCCAGGATCGACGCAGTCGTCTCGCTGTTCGTGATACAATGTGCGGCGCCATTCAGAACGGAAATAGCCGCGCGACGTTTGTTCTTGAGCGCAAGATTGATATCGAGTCCGTGTAACGAAATAACATACGGAATTTTTTTGATCTTGTTGAGTGCGTATACCATCGAGCCCAGCGGGAGCAGATTCGGCGTCATGATCATTTCGATCTTGTGTTCATTCACGATCTTTTGCAAGGTTCGCACGCCCGTCAGCCAGCTTGGACGCACGTATGAGGAAAGTAATTTTTTGCGGATGACCGGGTGCGCGGGAACGGACTCCTTCTGATCGGTAAGCACCACATACTGACTCGTCGGCAGGCGTCTGAACAATTGATAACAATACCGCGCGATCCCGCCTCGGAACGGATAATATTCATGCGTCAGCAGGAGTGTTCGTTTCATCGTTTTAACAACGTAACAAATGACAGAATATCGCGCAGCGTAACGACGCGCAATGCATACACTCCACCGGCATATATGAGCCCTGCGGGCACAATGGTCATATACCACGGCAGGTACCGATTCAGCATTACAAGCGCTGCCACCATCAGCACCGCGCTCGCAGCAAGCTTGGAAGCTTCTGCAAAAAAAGCAGAGAGCGAAATGCCGATGACCCGTTGGATCGCATACACCCCCAAAATAAATATAAACACGGTGCTCACGGTAGATGCAACAGCAGCGCCCACCACGCCATAGCGAGGAATGAGCACCACATTCATTGCCACATTAAAAACCGTCGTGATGCCGAGATGCGTCATCTGCCGCGTCTGGCGGTCGCAGGCGTTGAGCATTGAACCGATGGGAAAATTGAGAAATAAAAGCGGCAATGAGCAGATGAGGATCATAAGCGGCACGATCGACGGCGCATACGCGTCGGTATAGATGGTTGTTATCAGATCAGGGGCGAGCGCTGCAATACCCCCGGCTATCGGAAGCCCTATGAGCAGCAGATAGGTCGAGGATCGTACAAAATGCGCGGACAGCTCTTCCTTGCTGTGTTTCCAGTAATATGAAAATGCCGGATAGAGGGCTGCGACGAAGGCGAGCGGTATGAACTGAAAGGCGAACGTGAGCTTATACGGGATGCTGTACCAGCCGACGGCAGCGTCATGGATAAAAAATTTGATCATCACCGTGTCGCTATAGGCGTATATCTTCAAGAATACAGCCGCGACCGCGAACGGTAGTGCAGCACGTCCGATAGATCTGAGCAGGGTCGCATTCCACAGGATCCCGAGGCGTACCTGCAAGCGCTTTCGCAGGATCAGCCATGCGAACAGCATATTCGCCGTGCCCGCGATGAGCAGAACAGAAATAATGACGCGCAGATCCATCCGCTGCCAGATGGCGATACCTCCGAGTGCGATAACAATGATATAAAAACCGATCGCTGAAGCGCTCTCATAGAGCAGGTTCTGATGCGCCCGTATGACCGCGTAGAATGTCAATGCAAAGCTGTCCATCGCCGCGATCACGATCCCCAGGATGACCAGATGGCGCGTCAGAGTTTCAGGAAACGCGTAGGGCACGAAGATCCACGCAGCGACACCGACGATGCCCAAAATAATAAGCTTGAGCGTGACGATCTGACTCGCGATCATACCGGCTCGTGTCGTGTCCTTCGCAACTTCGCGGGTCAGTACCGGGGTAAGTCCTATGTCCAGAAGCCCTGCGACGATGCCCCCCAGAGAGAGCGCGAAAAAATACTTGCCGGTCTGGTCAGCGCCGAGGGACCTGGCCAGAAATGAAAAATAAATAAAAGAAAGCGCTTTTTGTACGGTGAGCGCCATGCTATATACCAGCGTATTCGCGGCTATCGTGCGTCCGGTAAGTGCCATAATACGGATAGTATATCACGTACTGTTGGCATATAAAAATCAAGCGGGCGATGCTCCATCGTAGGTTACAGCAAGAAGCGAGGGGTGACGTATTCTCCTCTCGCTTCTGTCGTTATTCGGTCTTGTTTTATTTCTTCACGTATCCAAGCACGCGTACCGTAGACCACTGGAACGGCGTAACCGGATTCCTACCGAAGATCTTCTTGAATTTGACGATTCCGGCCCGTTCTTTATCAAGATCTCTCTGGAACCGGATTCGATACATTAACGTGTTCCAGGCCAGATCCTCCTCAGCATTCTGGAAGTTCGGCCGATGACCGTAGATGGATTCGAAGGTCTTAAGCGCCTGCGTAACTTGTGCCTGCTCCTTGCTCAAATTTCGGTCAACCGGTTTCATACCAGCGGCCATACGGGCGACGTCACCCCACTTGATAGCGGAAAACCCGGTCGTTTCAAGGTAATCACGCAGCGCGGCCCGCCTTTCGCCGGCTCCCAAGGCTTTCGTTGAGCCGTCTATCCCGTAGCTAACATATGTCGTAGCATCATCAGTCATTAACGCGGACAAAGTAACTCCGAATTCCTTACCGTCAGCCAAGATCAGGGGACGATATTTCTGCTCGGTTGCGTCGTCATTTGCAGCGCCCAGTCCAGCGAGCAGTGTTGTCGGATTCGAAGGATCGAAGAAGTATACGACCGCACCGGTTTTCGGATCCGTAGAACTTGTCTGGCCCGCAACTGCGCTCTGATCAGTAGTGGTCACGGCAGGCGGAACTATCGGCGCAGGTACATATACTGAGGGCTGGCCCACACTGCTTCCCCCTCCCCCTCCACCTCCACCACCAGGAGCAGATGGCGTCGTGCCGGACGGCGCAGGAGTCGACTCGGAAACTGCCAGGGTAATCGTATCGCTGATCGAGGGTGATTCATCACCGGCGCTGCTCCTGTAAATGACATACACCCGCTTCACCTCGTTCCCGGCAGTCAGCGTCCATGACTTCGATGTTGCATACGCTTCGAATGACCTATCCGAAAAATCAGACAGGTTGGAGATCTTCATCTCCGTGGCATTTCCCGCGCTAAGCGTGAGCGTGACACTGCGAGTGGTCGTCTCAGCTGCACCACCATTGATGATAATCGAAGTGTCTGACGGCGGTGACCCTCCTCCCCCGCCTGAAGACGTGCACACTTTTGTTGTACTCGACGTAATAACAGCCGTAGCAGTAAACGTGATCGACGATGTCGTCCCCGAACACGTCGTTTGCGCGCTGATATCGTTTTGAATGTCGTACCCGTTTGCTTGTTGCACAATGACGCTATCGCCTGCATCCAGCGTGAGCGTCATGGTGTTACCTGATACCGAGAGCGTATTAATGCCGGTCGTCGTCGTCAACGTGTACGATACGGACGGGCTCGTCAGTGATACCGTGACAGGCTGACCTGCAGTAATCTGCACATCGCCTGCGGCGGTAACCAAAGGTATCAATGCTAAACAACACGCAACAATGAGGCCTAGTTTACGTCTCATGTCTAGGCATGTAAATAATCGACATTATCATTATTCGCAGCTGTCAGCTGTCCAAACTAATCCCTGGAGAACCATCGAAGCCGATGATGTAGGATATGAATATACCCATTCTCCTGCAGTAGTACGCAATTTTATGCAGGGTGCTGACTCGGCAATGAGATCGCCGAGTACGATTGTTGTTGTGGCGTTTGCAGCCGCTCGCTCGCCGACGATAAGCTTCGTCGTTGTGGCAGTTCCTCCCACAATGAGAGCAGTCGATGTGGCTGTCCCGCCTACAGTAAGCGCATCGCCTATTTGCGCGTCATCCTGCACGAAGAGATCTCCACCGGTAAGATTCAAGGAGTTTGGCGTGCCGCCGGATCCGACCCAGAATGCCACAGAACTCGTTGCTTTGTTATTGAAGTAGGCATCACCAGACGCGAGAAAATCACCTCCTGCAAAGTCCCACCCTGTAGGTTCGGTAATGTCAAATCCGACATAAAGGTAATCTGTCGTCGTTGCTTGAGTAGATGAGGCATGAGTGGAAAATAGCGAATCACCAATCTGTGTATCATCCTGCACGAAGAGATCTCCGCCGCCAAGATTCAGCCAGTTTGGCGTGCCGCCTGAGCCGACCCAGAATGCCGCAGAACTCGTTGCTTTGTTATTGAAGTAGGCATCACCAGACACGGCCAGATCACCTCCGCTAAAATCCCAGCCGGTTGGCTCGGTAATGTCAAATCCGACGTACAGGTATTCGGTGCTTGTTGCCGAAGTGCTGGTAGCCCGAGCAAAAGTGGATAACCCGGTAACAGCCAAGGTTCCCCCAGTGCTTATATTATCCCCGATGGTCGTGGTCGCATACACGGTCACTGCGACAAAAAAAGCAGCAATTACTGGTATAATCAGCTGCTTCAACGAAATCCAGCTCTTTATCGAGCTCACATTTTGTTTCATGCTATTTGTGCTTATGTTGTTATTTGCTTAATTCTTGAAATCAGTATACCACATTTGACGAAAATTGTGGAGCCTTGTGGATAACTTTTCCGCAAAAAAACGTCGCCACCCTTGGTCAACCGTCAACTGTTAGCGATTACCTCCTGCTCCCTCATCCGCTAAAGCTAGGGCTGGTCTCCACTATCGTTTCGACCACCCGTTCGGCAGGCTCAGGGTGTCGCAAGCTAGCGCTTGCTCCACTGCGGGGCACGGCGGGCGCGCTTGAGGCCCGGCTTCTTTCGTTCTTTGATACGCGGATCGCGGGTGAGATATCCGGCCTTTTTCAAGGTCGCGCGAAGTTCAGCATCGATGAGAAGCAAAGCACGCGAAATGCCGAGCCGCATGGCATCGGCTTGTGCCTTGATACCGCCGCCGTTCACCAAAGCGGTGATAGAGCGATTCTGCATACCGGTCAGCGTCAACGGACCGGTGATACTATTCTGCCAGTCAAAATAATTGAAATAGTCCTTGAAGTCGCGTCCGTTCACGGTGACGGTCAAGGTATCAACGGGTTTTGCGCTCATACGGACACGCGCGATAGCTCCTTTTCTGCGTCCGATTGCGCTTACAAAATCGTGTTTCTTGGGGGCCATTATGATTTCTTCTCTTTCGCTTTCTTAGCAAATGTCAGACGCTTGATCATATTCGGCCGAAGCTTATTTTTGGGAAGCATCGCGTACACCATCCGGCGCAACAGTTCGTCAGGCCGTTTCGCGAACACTTCGTCCAAGCGCAGTGTGCGTATGCCGCCCGGATAGCCGGTGAACCGATGATAGAGCTTCGTCGTCAATTTACGTCCCGTGAATTTCATCTTATCCACGTTCTCGATCGCGACCGCATCTCCGCCGTCAACATTGGACTGATAGGTAACTCTATTCTTGCCTTGTAAAAGCACGGCGATCCTGCTCGCGAGTCTGCCAGCGATCTGATCCTGTGCATCGAGTGTATGTACGGTGCGCTCTATTTTCATGTTACACAAATTCAATTTGCACGACCGGCGCCGCATCTCCCTGCCGCCGTCTCAATTTCGTGATACGCGTATACCCGCCCTGACGCTCCTTGTAGCGCGGCCCCAGTACTTCCAGTACTTTCTTGACCGCCATTTTCTCGGGAAGGATCTTTTCGAGTTCGCGTTTCATATGCAGACTTTTTGTCTTGCCCTTGGTCACCAGCCGTTCTACGATGGGGCGGACCGCCTTTGCTTTTGCTTCGGTCGTCTGCACTCGCTCGTATAAAATGACGCTCGCAGCCAAATTGGAAAGCAAGGCCCTGCGCGGTCCCCTGGTTCTGCCGAATTTCGTGCCTTTCTTTCGATGCCTCATACGTTATTCCTTTGTTTCTGCGGGCTTCTCCTCAGTCGCTTCGGCTTCTGCCGCTTCAGCTGACGCTTTTGACGAGCGTCTCTTTTTCTTCTCCTTTACTTCCGGTTCGGTCGAGGCGATGGCGGTGAACTGTTCCTGTATGATGCCGACGGCCGCCGTAACCGCCTGTTCCGCGCTCATGCTGCCGTCAGTCGTCACGTCCAATACGATCTTTTCATAATCGGTGCGCTGGCCCACGCGAACATGCTCCACATTGAATCCCACGTTCACGACCGGACTGAAGATCGAGTCGATCTGCAATGTACCGATGTCTTTCTTATCCACGACGCGCTCCTCAACGGGCTCATACCCGACTCCTTTTTTGACGGTAATTTCCATGGAAAGCTCAGCTTTCTTATCGGTCAGCGTTGCTATGACCAGATCCGTATTGGCTATTTCTACCTGTGAATTTTTTTTGATATCCCCTGCCGTTACCTCCTTTTCTCCCTTAGCGTTCAATTCGAGCACAAGAGGTTCATCGCCATGGACCGTCATGCGCAGTTTCTTGAGGTTCATCATGATCTCGACGACATCTTCCTGCATATGCGCGACCGTGTCATATTCATGCTGGATACCGTTGATCTTCACGGCGCTGACCGCAGCCCCGGGCAATGACGACAACAGTACGCGACGCAGCGCATTGCCGATCGTAATGCCATACCCCGGATAGCACGGTTCAATGGTCACCTGCGTTTTATTGTCGCCATTCGGCGTATATCTCACGGTCGTCGGAGTGGGGATATGCATAGAACGATGTTCTTATGTTTTTAAAAAAGATTATCGTGAATAAAACTCAACAATGAGATGCGTCGCGATGTTCTGCGGCAGATCCTCAAATTTCGGATCGGCCAAAACGGTGATGCTTAATTTTTTAAGATCAGTCGCAAGCCACCCTGGCACGTCTACTTTTTTTGTATTCTCTACAACGCTCTTCCAGTAGGTCAGGTTCTGTTTACCCGGGCGCACGCTGATGACCTGGCCCACCTTCACCGTGTATGAAGGTATATCGATCGCTCTGCCGTTTATCTCAAAATGGCCGTGATTGACCAGCTGACGAGCCAGCTGTTTTGTCGCGGCAAGACCCGACCGATAGACAACGTTATCAAGCCGTTTTTCCAGAAGCGTTAAGAGATTCGAGCCGGCGCTGCCGTGCAATTTCTGGGCCCGGTTGAAAGTGATATGGAACTGTTTCTCGAGCAATCCATAAATAAACTTCGCCTTCTGTTTTTCGCGAAGTTGTCTGCCGTAGTCAGAGATCTTAGCGCGAACCTTCTTCTGTCCGTGCTGTCCGGGCGGATAATTTCGTTTTGTGATCGGGCATTTGAAACTATCGCACAGCTTGACGCCGAGCGTTCTGCATAAGGTATGTTTTGGTCCAATTCTTCGTGCCATGTTCGCTTCGCTCAAGTTAAAAATGAGAAGTGCAAAGGGTAAAGTTATGAAAACTGTTTCGCGTGTAATCTAAACTCTCATCGCCGCAGGCGATACCATAACTTTGCACTAGTAACTGTAAACTTTGAACTTTCATTATACTCTCCGTGGTTTTTTGGGCCGCGGTCCGTTATGCGGTATCGGCGTGATGTCCTTGATGGAAAGCACCTCTATCCCGCTCGCGTGGAGCGCCCTGACTGCCGACTCGCGTCCGGAACCCACGCCCTTCAGAAATACATCAACCTCCCGCAAATTGTACTCCCGTGCTTTATCCACTGCCGCCCGCGCTATGACGCCGGCCGCGTATGGCGTTGATTTCTTCGGCCCCTTAAAGCCGTTCTTACCCGCCGAAGACCAGGCGATCACATTGCCTTGCTGATCAGTGAGCGTCACGATCGTGTTGTTGTATGTTGCCTGAACATACGCGCGACCGCGCGTCACCATCTGTTTCTTTTTCTTTCTGACTTTAACCTTCGGTTGTTCTGCTGCTTCTGCCATTGTATTGAATTTAGAATTATGAATAAAGGATCATGAATTATGAATTACACAGCGATTTGCCGCACCCTTTATTCTTAATTCATTATTCATAA
>JACQKJ010000064.1 GCA_016204595.1 Candidatus Komeilibacteria bacterium
CCCAATTTATCCCTGATTCCATCAAACTGTGCACCGCTCCAACCTCAAACGCAAACGCTCCCGTGTCCTCCCGGGCAAACCGGCTCCATCGCGCAGACACGCACTTCAAGTTGTCCAGGTCCAACATGGAACGAGTGGACGATCATTGCGAATACTTGCCGCGTAGTAACCTCGCTTCTGCCTGCGGGCACCGTGCGCTATCCAGAGCTTTGGCTCGATGCCGCGCATAGTAAAGACGCGCAAGGGTATGGCATCGGCTATATTTATGGACCAGCTATTATCAAAGAAAATGGCATCTACCACTTATTTGCTTGCACGAATGAGTCGGTGGACACGACGCGCGGATGGGATGCCATACGCTATTCTAAGTCGACCGATGGCTACAATTGGTCTGTGCCAACGGTGGTCCTGAAAGCAGCGCCTCTGCCCAATAACCCGACAACCGACAGAAGCGCGTGCGATCCTTCAGTTGTGTACTTTGATAATCACGATGGAACAGGCCCGCAATACTACTTGTTCTACAGCGGGAACGGAATTAATGTCGGCACCGCAATGTATGTGGCACGTCAAAAAACCATTGCAGGTCCATATCTCAAATACACAAAACGTGGCACCTGGGAAGTAGATCCCGCAGACCCGAAAATCATCATTGGCCCAGCACATTCGCTTACCGAAGCAATTATCAACAATGGTGCGTGGTACGGCGCAGGGGAGCAGACCGTGCTTGTGAAAGGTAATGAGCTCGTTAGTTGGTACGCCGATGACACCGACTCGTTTCCGAACCAGAAAATCTGGAATTCATACATGGCTACAAGCAGTGATGGTCTCAATTGGTCCCGTGTTCGCACCGACATAGCCGACCATGATCCTGTAATTGAGTCGGTTGACGTGAAATATGACCCTTTGTCGGATAATTTCGTGATGTTTTCGACCCCGTACAAGGAAGCGCCGCAGGCATACCTCGAAAGACGCATTTCTCGCGATGGAATTCACTGGCCAGTCGGAGCTGCAATTTGCCCCAATGGTTCCTGTTTTCCCGCGTACGGTAATAACGTCGGCGTGAGCGGAGACAATCAAGGTCATCTATTTCCTGACAAAACACTTGTCGGTTTCGGCTCGCCATACCTCAACAATCCGGAACTGTGCGGGGGAACCGCGGGATGCATTCTCGAAACGTTAAGCGGGCTCACTATTGAGGGGTATGCTGGTGGCGGCACGCTCGGACTCGCAGCGAAAACTAAACCGCTCTACCAATTCGTCCTCAATAATTCCACGTACCGTAATTATTATTTCCTTACGCATGTATTTCTCGAAGGGATAAACGCCTCATTTACGTTTGCGGGGCAAGCATTCAATGTGTACACCGATCCCGGCAATGACCTTGTAGCCGTCTACCGTTGCTTCAACCCGGTCGGCGATCATTTCATGTCTCGAGACGCGAATTGTGAAGGCCAGAGCGTGGAAGGGCTCGAAGGGTATCTCCATGCGTCGCCTACTGCAGGACATGCTCCCGTATATCGTATGTACAACACACAAGCCAGTGACCATATGATCACGCTTGACGAAGCCCGAGGTACCGGCGCGGGGTATTATTCAGAAAGTATCTTAGGCTATGCTCCAACTTTTTAACAGAAATATCTTCGTCTCAATCGCACTGATGATGTTTGTCACGGCGGTTTTGCCACTTGGAACACGCGCACAAACGTCAAGCTGCGTAATGATCTCAAAAAATCTCTCGTTGGGGAACAGGGGAAGTGATGTCGTGCAGCTGCAGAATTTCCTGATAGCACAGGGCGATCTTGCGTCGGGCAACAACACCGGTTACTTCGGTAGACTCACGCAAGCTGCCGCCAAGAAGTTCCAGTGTCGCAATAATATTGTGTGCAGCGGTTTTCCTGCGACAACAGGATATGGTGCCGTAGGGCCGCGCACGCGCGCCACAATCGCGCTCGTATGCAGAGCCGAAAACGCTACACCTTCCGCACTCAATAATCCAAATCCCTATACGTCACCTCCACCCCCATCTCCGGCAACGCCGCCTCC
>JACQKJ010000006.1 GCA_016204595.1 Candidatus Komeilibacteria bacterium
GAGTCAGACAATCCGCACTGGCCTCGACGAGATCCCGATACTCTCGCGCGCCACCCAAGGCGTACGCGTGATGAAACTTCGTGAGGGTGATTCCGTTGCCTCGTTCGTCGTCTTCGAAGCAGAAAGCGAAGGCGCGTAGGTACGTGCGTCGGCATGGGTATTCTCATTGAGGCGTTCAGCGCTTGGAGCAATTGCCGGATGTATCCGGCCGGCTCTGACAGTGCCTGCCATAACGACATCGTAAGTCGTTATGCTTACTCGAGCAGGAATTGCAGTGGTATGTCAGTGTGATTAGTTCCCGAATGGTCGAAAATATGTTTTTTGATCTTAGTGGGTGAATCCCGAAAGTTGTCCATGGTAAGTAAGGAGGAGAAATTCTTTTTTCCGCAATAGTCTTGATAGCTGCTCCAACGATACGCCATCAAATACTGGTGAGCCTGTATCGGATTTTTTAGCGCACGTTCGCGCCAGCCTCGAGCACTCGTCATATAGTCAAGGGGGTTGAAATGGACATAATTCAGTATATGCAAGAAGTAAGCGTCCGAGTTAATGTGTATTTTTTTTGTTCGGCCCTGAAACAAGTACCCACTTCGATCGTATCGTTTGTTGAAGTACTTCGCATATCCGATGTTCAGTTTGCGTATGAACATCGAAATCCCTCCCTCAATGCGATCGGAGAGCAGTAAGTGGTAATGATTCTTCATCAGGCACCAGCCGTGTATATCGACTATGGCATCTGCGCCATAACGACTTACGAAGTCGTTATAGTCTTTTTCGATGAGGTACGTCGTGTTGTTTGCTGCATCAGAGGAATTGAATAAACGGAGACCGTGGACGAATCGAAAACGATCTCGGTCGTCAAGAAAAATCTCTCTCTTCTCAACCCCTCGGTTGAGAAGGTGATAAAGCTCCACGCCACAAGTCTAGCATAACGACTTACGATGTCATTATGCGGCCGACTGGGGAATATTCATGCTATTGATGGCAGAAAATCCTATATACTTGATTGGATGCAGCAGACTACACAAAGACATTCGCCTTCACAACCGGCAAGATTCGCGCATCCGAAGCGCAACATTGCGGCCATAGGGCTACAACAGGGCATGCGTGTCGTTGATTTTGGGGCTGGGAGCGGCGCGTATGTGCTCGCGATAGCCGAGCGCCTGCAGGGGAGCGGCACGGTATATGCCGTCGATATCCAACGCGAGCTCCTGCGGCGCATTCACAACGAGGCCGCGCGCCGCGGCTTCAGGAATGTTGAGGTGATCTGGGCAGACCTCGAGATGGGACGGGCTTCGAAGCTCGCCGGTGCCTCTGTGGATCTCGTTTTGATATCGAATCTTCTGTTTCAAGTGCAGGGCAAGGGGCCCGTGCTTCGGGAGGCTCGCCGCATTCTGAAGTCTAGCGGACACGTCGTCGTGATAGATTGGTACGATAGTTTCAAAGGGATGGGGCCAATCAGGGAAGACGTTGTCACGAAGGATGCCGCGCTTGCGCTCGCAAGGAAAGAGGGGCTTGAGCTCCTGCGAGAATTCGAAGCGGGCGCGCATCATTACGGATTGATACTCCAGCCGACCATGTCATCAGTATGAAGAGTCTCTCGGTCTTCCAGATAGTGCTACTCTCCGTATTCGGGGCGCTCGCAATTTCTGGCATGCTTATCTTCGCGCTCGTGGTGGGTTCGAACACCGGCAATTCTATTGGACCGATCACGATCTGGGGCACGCTGGAGCAGAGCGCGTTTGCGGTCGTTCTTCGACAAGCCTCCGAGGACGACAAGCGCCTCTCACAGGTCACCTACGTAGAGAAAGACGCAGCCACCTACGAAGAAGAGCTCACCGAAGCGCTCGCAAGCGGGGAGGGTCCCGATCTCTTTCTCTTGCGCCAAGATTTTGTCGTGCGAAACAGGGGGAAGGTGATACCAGTGCCCTCGACATTCCTTTCGGAGGCGAAGTTTAAGGACACCTTTGTCGAGGCAGCGAATCCATACCTTGCAGAGGCGGGGGTTCTCGGCATTCCGCTCTTCGTCGATCCCATGATTCTGTACTGGAATCGCGATTTGCTCGCAGCATCGGGATTTCCAAAGCCTCCACGGTACTGGGAGGAAGTGCCGGAATTCGCGCAGAAGGTAACGAAGCGGGACGACGCGGGAGGCATCGTGCACTCCGCGATTGCCTTCGGCGAGTTCGCAAATGTCGACTTCGCGAAAGACATCATAACGCTCCTTATTCAGCAGGCGGGCGGTACGATCACGTCATTCGATAGCACCGGTCGTCTCGTACCCTCACTCACACTTCGTCGCGCAGGGGAGCCGTCGCAGGCGACCGAATCCGCACTCCGTTTCTATACGGAATTCGCGGATCCCTCAAAGATTCACTACTCGTGGAATCGGTCTCTCTCGAGTTCTCGAGCGGAATTCGCGGCGGGCGATCTTGCGCTCTATCTCGGCTATGGCAGAGAGGCGACGCTCCTGGCGCGGATGAATCCCAATCTGAACTACGCTGGCGCCGCGGTGCCGCAGAGCAAAGTCGCCTCGCGCTCGACTAACGCCGCGAGAGTCTACGCGCTCGCGATTTCGCGCACGAGTCAGAACCCACAGGGAGCGATGACCGTCGCCGCAGTGATGGCCGATGCGCCGATCGCACGCGCGCTTTCGGTCGCGACAGGCATCCCTTCGGCAAGGCGCGATGTGCTCGCGGAAAAGCTCGAGGGTGAGAACGAGCTTTTCGAGGGGCAGGCACTTATCGCGCGCTCGTGGGTCGATCCCGATCCGCAAAAGACGGACGCGATCTTTCGCGGTATGATTGAGGGCGTGACGACGGGCTCTTCGCGCCTACAAGAGGCGATTGGTCGCGCGAATCAGGAGCTTGCGCAAGCAATCGGTCAATAGTATGGAAAAAGAGCGGCGCATGCGGCGATTCGCAATCCTAACCTTTCTTTCGATCACGTCGTTTGCGTCTGCTGCATTCGCGCAGGAGGTGGCGCTCAAGAATCCTCTCAACTTCAGTTCTATTCCAGAATTTATCGCCGGAGCCCTCAAGGCGCTCGCCTTGATCGCGCTTCCCATTATCACGCTTTTTCTCGTCATTTCCGGATTTCTTTTCATAACCGCGCAGGGCAATCAGGACAAGATTAAAACAGCAAAGAATAATTTTGTGTATGTAGTCCTCGGTGCCCTGCTTATACTCGGGGCATGGATTCTGGCGACACTCATCGCTGGAACCGTGAATCAATTAACAAGTCGGTGAGTCCAACTCGATCTTTTCCTGTCTGACACGTAATCCAATTGACTCGTTGCCGCGTTCTTTATACGGTGGGGAAGCATCAACTCGAACCAAGGAGAAGAGTGATGAGTTCCTTCAAAATTCAGGTTGTCGACGATCGTGGCGTTTCCGTTCCCGGCTGTTCCGTCGGTGTTTACATCGAACAGGGCATAACCGGCGGCGGCGTTACTTCGGGTCAGACCGATAGCTACGGATGGGTGGAATTTGACATTCCACCTCATGTCGTACGGAGGCCAACCCTCCAGGCTATCTACGTGGAAGGCAAGGAAGTCGCCAGCTACCTTGGTGATCTACACGATGGCGATACCTTCTCTGTCACATACCCGAACTAGACCGTGACAGCTGGGTGGCGCGCTGGGGTGCAAGCTCCAACGTCGCTATCCTTTTTTCACTGTGCACACAGACCGATTTTCAGAGGACTTCGAGGGGTCACGTAGGGTACAATCTCTACTGATTATGCGAATCGTCAGGCTACTCTCAATATTCGTTCTCGTTGCTTTTTTTGTTGCGGTTCCAAGTATGACGCGAGCGGCGCCCAATACATTCTATGACCTTGCGTACGATGTCGTCGAGATACTCGATACAGCCACCTTCACGCTCATTATCTTCGGGCTTGTCGTGTACTTCTGGGGAATCGCGACGAATATTCCGCACTTTGGCGACGAGAAAGGCGCCGAAAAACAGAAGTCATTTTTTTTCTGGGGACTCGTTGTCCTCTTTATGATGGTTTCAATTTGGGGCATCATCCAACTCTTGCAGAATACGCTTTTTGGCAGCATCCCCTTCTCGCCAAATGCGGGCGAACCGGCCGTAACGCTTTGCGATTCGTTCGGCGATTGCTCCATTGGCGAACTAGGTCTATGAATATCTGGCGCAAACGAGATGATCTCCTTGCGCTTTGCGCCGTAGGTGCGCTATTGGTGCTCGCGCTCCCTAGCGGCGCGCATGCACTTACGCTCCCACAGGTGATCGGCTTCTTCCACATTGGGGTCGGGCTCATCCTCACGGGGATCGTACTTCTCTTCGTGACAGGATTTTCTGTGTATGTTGCACGTTTTAATACGTGGCCCACCCATCGCGACGCGGCGATACGAGTGCTCGAGTGGGCAGTCGTCATGCTCTTTGTACTCGTCGTCGTACTCGCGATCGTCAATGCGATTCAACATCACGGTGACGTCGCACTTCCTATTCTCGCGTTCCTCATTATCGTTGTGGTCGGTTTCTTTATCGTTCGCTACGTCGCTTCGGCCCAAAAAAAGCCGCCTCCACCGCGTCGCTAGAGGGGAGGGCGGCTAGGCCATTATCCACAGATATGCCCAGCGGCGATTGTGTTTTTCTCTGGGCCCGATAGCATGAGGGTACTTACTCGCGTATCTATATGAGATCATCTATGAGACGAATTAGTCGTGCGCTGGCGTTTGCAGTACTTTTTGCTCCCGCGCTCGCGAGCGCGGCGACGCTGATAGATACGCTCGTCTTGGCGAGCACCTTCTTGAACGGCGTTATCGGTCTCTTTATCACACTTGCGATCGTGGTCTTCTTTTGGGGTCTCATCAAGTACCTCATCAGCATGGATCATGACAACGCCAACGAAGGCCTCAAGATCATGTTTTGGGGTGTCATTGCGATCTTCGTCATGGTCTCCATCTGGGGCATCATCCGCTTGCTGCAGAGCACATTGAAGGTCACATCGACCGATCCCGTCATCCCGAAGGGCATCGTGGTAAATCCCGGTAGGACGTACTAGGCCCGCTCCTGCCCGCCTGATTTCGCATGAGCGGCGCACAACTTCTCGAGAATTTCGTCACCTACATCATTAATCCCGCCATACTCGTTATCTTCACGGCGGGCTTTTTCCTATTCGTGTACGGGCTCGTACAGTTCATGCTGGATCTCGATAAGGGCGCAAACCGCGAGCAACATATCCAGCACATGCTATGGGGGATTGTTGGCATGTTTGTTATGGCGTCGGTCTATGGCATCCTAGCACTTCTCGACAACACCTTCGGTCTCGATGCATTCTCGCCGCAGCCCGACATGAGCCGTTGGCAAGACATAAACCTCCCCCCTCTATTCAGGTAGTTTCCCTCGGCACGAGGCGAGAAACTGATCGTATGCGTCCATCAACTCGCGGAGCCCCGCGGGGGGCGTCGCGAGCGCGCGTCCATCAATCGAGCGTACCGGAATTATTTTCGATGACGTGCTCGTAATAAATGCTCCCTGCGCAGCGAGAGCATGAGAAAATTGGATTTCTTGCTGCACAAGCGAATGTCCATTCATCTTTGCAGCGTACAGTACGGCTTTGCGCGTAACGCCGAGGAGTATTTCTTCTTCGGGTGGGGAGATCAGGGTTTTTCCGTCGATGAGGAAGAAATTCGTGCGTGTGCCTTCGGTGATGCAGCCCATATCGTTGATGAGGAGCGCGTCGTAGCAGCCTGCTTCTTTTGCTTTTTTGTACGCGAGATAGCTCTGAAGCATGTTAAGGGTCTTCGCGTGGGGGAACGGGCGCTCGTATTCATAGGTGATGAAGTCTGCCCCATCTCTGTAAAGTTTTTTGTCGGGGAAGAGGGGATTCAGGCAAAGGATATTGAGCTGAGGCTCTTTGCCACCAATGAGGAGGATTTTGAGATTGCACGTCCCGCCGCCATTCTTTTTGACAAGCTCGTGCATGCACCTACCGACGAATGCATCGTCGAACTCATGCGTGAGGCCGATGATTCGGGCGGATTCTTCGAGACGTTCGATATGATCTTTGAGAAAGAAGGGAATTCCATCGTTAACGCGGATCGTCTCATAGACGCCGAAACCGTATTGATACTCGATGTTCGAAAGCGGCACAGCCGCTTCCTCGATCGGAAGAATTTTTCCATTCTTTGAAAAGTATTTGAAGTTCATACAGTCCTTCGAATTCGCAGAGGACACTTCGACTCCCTCAGTTTACACTGAGCGATCCGCCAACTGGCGGAGAGTCGAAGTGTGGGCAGGAGAGGACTTGCACCTCCACGCCTTGCGGCACCAGGTCCTAAACCTGGCGTGTATTCTATTTCACCACCTGCCCAGCGATGCGAGTATATCATTCTTGGTTGCCTTGTTCTCTCCCGCGTTTGTATTCCGCATAGACGAGCCAGATGATGACGCAGTCGTACAGGATGAGAACGGGAAGATAGGGAGATGCCGTGCGCACGAATAAGTAGATTTCATACAGTGCGAAAACTCCGACAATCCCGATTGCGATCGGAAACATCCGTCGTCTGTTCATGAGCAAGCCTATCGAGAGGGTAATGTTGACGACAGCTGCGACGAATAAGTAGAGTGCGGCGAAATCCTTTCCCTGCTGCGAGACGTGTGATGTCGTTTGCAGAAATAGATTTGCCAGGATGTCATTTGGATCCTCGGCCAGCTCTCCCTTCGTCAGGCTCTCCGCGATGTTGAGAATCGTCGTGTTGCTCGTGATGTAGAGAAGGATCGCGCCGGAAAGCTCGATCAGTCCATGGATGCCTTTACCTATCACTCCGATCCGAAAGAGCCGGTGGAGAATGCCGTCCGCTTTGCTCATGTCCGCCCAGTGGGATGAGATCGGAACCCTATTAATTTAGTTCGCTTTTCTGACCTTTACCGCTTCATCGGCGATTGCAGCAATATATTTTGCAATCCAGTCGTACCTTAGTTTGCTATTGAGGCCGGACGGATCATAACATTTGACAATCGATGACAGTCTTTTTCCGGTCTTTCCATACATGATGTAGTCAAATGGATTTTGGCCTTTAGTAGAAACGTATCCTAAACTATTTTTCAGTCCGTTTATATAGATACCTGCTATACCCATACCATCGTCCCAAGACTTCACAATCTCGTAATTTATCCATTTCCTGTTAGCGGTATTACTTCCGATAAGAACAAGCGTACAGGAACGATACTTCATTTGTTCATCGATCCATTTCTTTATGGCATTCTCACCTCCACGAGTAATTGTTTCCCAATCATTATCAGGTGCAGGTCTGTTTCCCTCTATAACCCCGATATTTCTTACTGTTGACGCCCGCCAACAGTCTGGTGTGTAGTGAAAACTGTAAAAAACCTGTCTCTTTGGCATGTTCACCCGATTAGAAACATGATGAATATCATCATCACAATCATAGAGGCGTAGAACCATACAAGCGTGGGCGAAAACATAGAAGCTATCCAGCCATTTGGGCTCGCGTCCTTAAATTTTCTGGTGTCCATTGAAAAATCAATTTCCGCCTCCTCCTTTTTTCTAACGTCATTGTAGAGACTTTTGAAAAGTCTTTCTTGGGACAGAAAGTATCCATCCAATATCCAAAAAATAACTGCGGGAAAAAGAGCGATGAAAATATATGTTGAGTTTGAATCTCTGGCCGAGAGTGCAAAGAGTGCCGCAATCAGTGTAATCGCCCATCCTTTCAGAAAAAACAGGTTTCCTGCCATTCGGGTAATGACATTCTGGATCATCTCCAAGTGTTTACGTTTGTTTTCCATCGGCCCTTAGTGCTCTGTGTCCTTGGGCGGGTTTGGGTCATTGCCGGGAGCGATGGTGTCCTTGCTACGGATTTTCCCGTCCAGCCCTTTGGTAATCAATTCACCACCGCCCTGATTGCCTAACATTTCACGCGCAGCCTCTTCGGCCTCCTATTGAGTATCATGTAAACTCGACGCTTTGTCTGCATCATTGCGTTTATTAGCCCACTCGCCGTCTTCACGGCGGTATACTGTTCTATCCCGTCCTTTGCCTCCCATGCCTTGATAATGCCACAAGTTTAGGGGTCTTGTCCAAATTTTTGTTTCAATTCCTTTTCTCTGGTTTTTGCTGCTTCCGCTAATGCATTAGCTATTCGTGGTAAGTCGGTGCGGATTTGCTCGTTCTGGATATGGAGAGTGTCGTAGCCGAGATTGTCTGAATAGTGAGAGCGTTTTAGATCGCTAAGTATTTGATGCGGGGTCGTAAGATGATGGCTTCCATCAACCTCGATGTTGATGCGTGCACTTGGGATAGCGAGATCAATGCGCTTGTAGCCGTCGTCAACCTCAACAAGAACACGCACGCCCAATTTTTCGAGTGCGAGCTTTAGGGCAAGTGCTTCTAGTGTTGGTTGCCGCATAGGTAGCAATACACCGCCTTGGAAACAGGAGAACCTTGTGAGTAAACCTGCTCCAAGACGGAGCTTTATTCACAAGGTTTTTCCCTATGGGAGGTGTCGCGATTATGGTATCACAGCACGTTCTTTTTGTTCAGTAAACTTGTGTGCTCACGCTTCAGAGGTACCATTAAATTTCCATCTGACCAGGGATAGCCGTCAGGCACCCTTTGCCTCGTTGGATTACACACCTAGCCAAAGGGCTTGTGTTTTCTATCGAGCTGAAGGAGCGATTAGTCCGCTATCTCTCCCATCATCATAAGATTGAGATAACCGAAGCTCAGGCTGAGGAGTATCTTTGCAATCTCGCAGACCTCTACGAGGCATTTTCGCGTTTGGCGGGAGCGGCTCCGCCTGCGCGCACGCGCGCGGAGCCGTCGAACCCTGACTTGATATCCCCTCACAGTTGTTGAGTATGTATGTCATATACAAAAAGTACGGCTCCACTGTTGAAATCACGGAAATGGAGAAAAAACCATCGGGCAAAGTACGTATACGTCATTCCAAAAGAAGGAGAGATGTGTATCCCGCAAGGCGATTGGATAATATTCGAAGGACACGGCAGATATGTATGCGGCGGTTGCTTGCAGCTCTTGAAGAATTTGGACGTCCGCTTTTGCTCACCCTCACCTTTGAAGGAGATGCATCCGATGCCTCCTATGCAAATGACGCCCTTTCAGATTTCCAGTTGCGGGTGCGCTCTGAATTTCCTGAAGCCCAATCTCTCTTTGTTCCCGAACTTTCCCCACGAGGACGAATCCATTTTCACGGGCTTCTCTTTAACGTGCCGCTGCATCTCGGTGATACGTGCAAAGATCGACGGATTATTTCGCATGGTACCGAAAGAACTAGTCGTACGCTCGCTACCCTTTGGGGAGAGGGTTTCGTGGGTGTCGTCCAAACTGATGGTTCTCCAAGGCTGGCAGGCTACATCAGTAAATACATCACAAAAGGAGCCGGAGAAATAATGTTTAATGCCATGAGACTGCTTCGCATATCCCACGGGTTTCCGAAAGAGATCGTATTCCGTGATGAGATGGCTCAATTCCTAGCGAATCACTACTCACAGCGAAACCCAACGAGGGAATGGTCGCGGGAGAATATCTTTCTGGGTATGATTACGAGGAAAATATACGAGCTATGAGATACATCCTCTACTGCCGAAAATCTACCGATACGGAGGACAAACAAGTGTTGTCGTTGGAGTCGCAAGAAGCAGAGTTACGCGGTATCGCGGGGAGGCACGGACTGGAGATTGTTGCCACGTTGCAGGAAAGCCGATCTGCAAAAGCCGAGGGTCGTCCGGTATTCAACGCGATGGTGGATATGATTCAGAGAAAGAAAGCGGACAGCATCATCTGTTGGAAGCTCGACCGCCTTGCTCGCAACTTTATTGATGGCGGGAGAGTGATAGACCTTTTACAAAAGGGTGTCATCAAGGAAATCCGTACGCACGAGGCGACGCACTTACCGAGCGACAACGTGCTTTTGCTTGCTGTCCAGCTTGGCATGGCGAATCAGTACATCCGCGATCTGAGCGAGAATGTGAAGCGCGGAAATCGTACCAAAATGGAGCGGGGAGAATGGCCGAGCTATGCACCGTTCGGATACCAGAATGACCGAGTGAATAAAACTATCCTCCTTGATGAGCGGACTGCGCCGTATATTCGGCGTATCTATGAACTCTATTCAACGGGCGCTTATACCCTCGAACAGATTAGGAAAATTACATACGGCGAGGGGCTACGTTCAAAGTCGGGTCGCTCAGTTGGCAAAAACCAGATTCACCGCTTTTTACAGAGCAAGTTTTATCTCGGCCTCATGGAGCGGGGTGGCAAGATATATCAGGGCAAGCATACGTCACTCGTATCCCGCGAATTGTACGATCGTGTGCAAGACGTTTTGCATGGCCGTTTGCACCCCCGTCCTAAAAAGTATTTCTACTCTGCACGCGGCTTTCTGACCTGTGGCAACTGTGGCTGTATGCTCACGGCTGACACCAAAAAGGGACACCAGTATTACTACTGCACCAACGGCAAGGGGTACTGCCAAGAACACCGCTCGTATTTGCGCGCTTCCGATGTGGATGTACTTTTGTCTCGTCTATTTCTTGAATTGCACTTTGATGAGGAGTTAATCGAGATTTCTGGCGAGGCATACAGGCAATCTCGCCTGTCGGGTTCAAGCTTTGTAAATCATGCGCTCCAAACCCTCCAAAACGAGCTACAGGGACTCTCAGAGCGCGAATCAATGCTCACCGATGCCTACACCGCGAAGACGCTCCGCAAGGAACTATACGAGGCGAAAATGCAGGAATTGGCGAACAGGCGCGTGGAACTGTATTCGCAGATTGAGAACGCAAGCAGGGAGGACAGACCCAAAGCAACTTTCGAACAGGTGCGAGAGGTGTTTTTGGACGGAAACAAAGCCGCAAAACGATATGTGGAGGTTGGCGACGTGGAAAAACGGAATATGCTCGAAAAACTACTTTCGAACGCGAGTATCAGAAATAAAAATATCGCGCAGTACACATTCAAAAGCCCGTACCAAATACTAGCGAATACTCCCAAAACTGCTGATTTTCAAACCTTGTCCGCCCAGTAGGACTCGAACCTACCACCAATCGCTTAAGAGGCGACTGCTCTACCAGATGAGCTATGGGCGGGTAGAAACGATTCTACACGATTATCACGTGTTGAAAACACGCTAGTATGTGTCTGTGTGCCTGTGTGTCTGTATGCGACTAAAACTACTCGAATGGTTGCGACGATATGGACCGGCCGAATTATGCGCCGCTGTTGGCGCGCTCATTGGGGCGGGCACAATCCATCTCATATTTGGTAATACGATCGCAACGGCACTTGGAGGAACATGGGGAGAGAATATCGGATATTATGGGTGGATTTTTGCTGCCGATCTCAGAGCGAAGTTGAAGATGGACCGGAATATAATGCGGGTGGCGTCGTGGAAAGTCTTGCGTAACATGGTTGTTGAATTTGGTCCTGGAGAATATCTAGACAGTTTCTTTATCCGTCCGCTTGCAATGTATATATTCTTACGTAGCGTCGAGAGCATCCCAGCGGCTATCCTATTAGGTAAACTCATCGCAGACATCGTGTTTTATGTTCCTACGGTTCTTGGATACGAGTTGCGCAGAAAATATTTCAAGGATTAGAATTGCTAAGCACTTGTGCCGGGGGAGGGGGTCGAACCCTCACGAGCTTTCGCTCACGACATCTTAAGTGTCGCGTGGCTACCAATTACACCACCCCGGCAACGACGTAATCTTACGCCACTTTATGCTAGAGTACACGCGTCGGCCACGTGGCGAAGAAGCAACGCGACGGTCTGCTAAACCGTTATGCGAGGGTGCGAATCCCTCGGTGGCCTCTGCTATTTCCGCGTCAGTTCATCCA
>JACQKJ010000015.1 GCA_016204595.1 Candidatus Komeilibacteria bacterium
ACAACTATTACCGCAGGCATGGAGGCTTTGGGATGTACCGGTTAACCCCTGCGCAAAAGATTGCCCTGACCCTTACCAATGCTATGGCAAACAACGTGATCGCTTATCCCCACAAGGTAACTGGAACTCTGCAACAGTACAAAGCTTGACAAAACATCATATATATCATACTCTATTTTATTCGGCAATTACGCCGCATTCTTTAAAAAGGGGTAATCATGCTGCCTATTAGTGAGTGGGGGCTTGTGCACTGGATCGCCTTCCCGCTGTGCATCGTTTGGTTCATTACCGGATTTGTCCTGTTTCTGAATTTCAATACGGTGATCAAACTGCGCGGTAGGTCGTATACCGCGTGGCGCGTCGTGTTTTACACGTCGTGGGCCATCTGGCTGATCCTCATTCTTGGTCCGAAGTATTTGCAGCTCATCCAGTCCTGGTTTTAGTGACCCCTCAAGAAGAAATCCTCCTCATGCATTCTAGTCGTCGCGCCGAACGCGACAAAACGACTCCGTCCAGGCTTACATAGCTGGCGGAGTTTTACTTTATATCATGAGCTATCTCTAATAGTCCTCCCCTTAAAATAAATGGGAGAGAATATGGTCGCGGCTAGCGCAGCCTTATTTTGAATGGCAATCTTTGCTGATCCTTTGCGATCGCTTTGGCGAGCTTCCTGCCCTTCGGCGTCAGTGAGACGCGCTCGATGAAAAGTTTCTGCGCAGTCTTATGGCCATACCCAATAATAAGCCCTTTAAGTATGAGCCTCTCAATGCTTCGTGTGATAACTTTGACGTCTTCTTCTCCAATCTTTTTGTAAAACGTCTCAAACGCAGAACGAGAGCATTGCGGCCCGTTGCTATAGACCTGCTTGAGGATATATGTTTGGAGGTCGGAGAGATGCATAGCTGGGTGTCATTGCGAGCCGACCCTGAACCGAAGCGGAACGCCTGGTTCAGGGGAGGCGTGGCAATCCCAATGAATAATTAATAGTTCTTCGACTTCTCAATGGGATTGCTTCGGTCGTTCCTCCCTCGCAATGACACGGTTACTTCTTTTTCAAAGCAATACCAAGCTCCTCCAACTGCCCCTTCTCAACTTCGGACGGCGAATCCATCATCGGATCCCTGCCGTCGTTCGTGAGGGGGAACGCGGTCACTTCACGCAAATTTTTTTCGCCTGCCAGTATCATGATGAGACGATCAAGGCCGGGCGCGATGCCTCCGTGCGGCGGTACGCCGTACTCGAACGCGGTCAGCATGTGCTGAAACTGTTTTTTTTGCTGCTCTGTAAATCCGATCAGGTCAAAAACCTTCTGTTGTACGGCCGGGTCATGGATCCTGACGCTGCCGCCGCCAATCTCAAATCCGTTCAGCACGAGATCGTGCTGCAAACCGCGAACCTGTCCGGGATTGCTGTCCAGGAGCGCAACGTCCTCTGGACGTGGAGCGGTGAACATGTGGTGCGATGGTGCCCACGTTTTTCCTGCGCCGTGAAAATGATCTTCATTGGTTTGTTTTACAAATAGCGGAAAATTCACTATCCACGCAAATGCAAGCTCGTTCGGGTTCGTCGTATCGTTCCGCAGATCAGGCTTGTCGGTTCCGTACTGTTTCATGACGTCCGCATAGTTGAGGCGCGGGAAAGGTTCCTTTGTTATGGTTTTCTCGGGGAACAACTCATGCGCCAGATCAATGAATATTTTTTCCGTCAGAGCTAGTATGTCGTCCTGCGTGACAAATGACATTTCCATATCGATCTGATAGAACTCGCCGGGACTCCGGTCAGCGCGTGCGTCCTCATCGCGGAAACACGGCGCGATCTGAAAATACCGTTCGAATCCTGCAACCATTAGAAGCTGCTTATACTGCTGGGGACTTTGCGGCAGGGCGAAAAATTTTCCTTTGTGCAGGCGCGAAGGCACCAGATAATCCCTGGCGCCTTCAGGCGTTGATTTTGAGAGAATAGGCGTTTGTATTTCGACAAAGCCTTTCTCACTCAAATAATTTCTGACGAATTGCATGACCCTGTGCCGCATGCGCATCGTCTTCGACAGACGCTCATGACGTAAGTCAAGATACCGATACTGCAAGCGTAGTTCTTCGTTCGCTTGCCGGTCCTCATTTTCTATTTCAAACGGTGGCGTCTTGGCTTTGCTCACTATCTGTATGGTCTTTGCCAGAACCTCAATGGTTCCCGTCGACATGGCGACGTTCACCTGCTTCGCGCTCCGCTTCTGCACGGAGCCTGATATGTGGACAACATACTCAGGGCGCAGCTCCTCTGCAGCGGTCCGCGACGCTTCATCAAGCTCCTGCGGGACGCAAACGATCTGCATAATGCCAGTGCTGTCCCGCAGATCAACAAAAACCAGCTTGCCCATGTTCCGGCGAACATGAACCCAACCAGCGAGCTCGACCGTAGATCCTACGGCCCGCTCCGATATGTCACCGATATACTGCTTCATGCAACAAGATTCCGAGAACCATTAGACGGCTCCGACGAGCGAGTCGATCACGAACGAGGATATGGCGTATGCGGCAAGCACCACGACCAGACCGACCACTCCGGCTGAGATAAGCTTCTTTGCCTGATCAATTTTGTCTTCTTCGCCGAACGAGGTCATCCAAATGAAGCCGCCGTACAAGATGATGATGACCGTCAGAATGCCCAGGAAGCCCAGGACAATCCTGATGATGTTCTCGATGGTCGTTTTGAGATCCTGCGAACTGAACCCCGCGAAGCTCGTGGGGAAATCTATTGAAACGCCTTGCGCATGGCCCCGCGAAACGAAAAACAGCGGTGCCAGATACAGGGCGCGTGTGAGTATTTTTTTCATGGTATGCTTCCTTTATTAATGATTACGGCCGAAGCCGGTTAATGGTCCGTGGGAACGGTATCGATTCGCGCAGATGTTTAAGCCCGCATATCCATGATACCAGACGCTCGAGCCCAAGTCCAAAGCCGGAATGCGGGACCGAGCCATATTTTCGCAGGTCCAGATACCATTCAAAATCCTTTACCGGAAGGTTATGCTCCCGAATGCGCTGCAGCAGGAGCCCGTGATCGTCCTCGCGTTCGGAACCGCCAATGATCTCGCCATAGCCTTCGGGCGCAAGCATATCATCACACAGCGCGAGCGAGGGATCCTCGGGATCACGCTTCATATAAAAAGCTTTGACCGCTGCGGGATACCTTTCAACAATCACCGGTTTATCGTACTGCTGCATGAGAAGCGTTTCGTCATCACCGCCCAAGTCGGCTCCGTCCTTGATATCCGATCCAAAAGACCGCAATTTCTTGACGGCTTGGGCATGGGTCATCCGAACGAACGGCGCTATGATCTTTTCCAACGGCTTTGTGTCACGCTCAAGGCACGCCAGCTCTTCTGCGTTCCGAACCAACGCCCGTTTCACCAGATACTCGATAAGCTTCTCCTGCAGCGCCATATTATCTTCATGCGTTGCAAAAGCGACCTCGGCGTCCATCATCCAGAATTCGGTCAGATGCCGACGTGTTTTTGATTTTTCGGCTCTGAACACCGGACCAAAATCGAATACCTTGCGGTGCGAAAAAATAGCAGCCTCAATATAGAGCTGGCCGGATTGGGAAAGATATGCAGTATCACCGAAATAATCGAGTTCAAAGAGTTCGGTCGTGCCCTCGCATGCGTTCGGCGTCAGTATCGGGGAATCGATCTTGGTAAACCCCTCCTCCTCCATGAAATCATAGATGCCCTTGATGATCGTATTACGCACGCGTTGGATCGCCCATTGGCTTTTCGACCGGAGCCACAGATGGCGCTGGTCCATCAGAAAATCGACCCCATGCTCTTTCTTGCTGATGGGGAATTCTTCCGATCGGTGCACCACGGTCACGTCACGAACCTGCAATTCGTACTCTGATCGCTTGGGATGCTTACTCACGGTTCCGATAAGCATGACCGAGGATTCTTCCGTGAGTTCGTTGATTCGCTGCCACACGACCGACTCAAGCTCTTTTTCCGCCGCAACTGCCTGCACCCACCCGTATCCGTCCCGTATCTGCAAAAAAACAACCTTTCCAGAAGAACGGATGTTGTATACCCACGCTGAAACTCGTACCTCCTGCCCTACCCACGATTCCAACCGATCGAGACGAACGCTTCCTGTGTCCGGCATGAGGGATGCTTAATGCTTACTGCGGTGAGAATTTTTTTTGTCGGGCCAGCAGCATTCATCGAACAAGTGCCGATGGCTCATTTTATTATACATCATTGAGAGACCCATGGCGATTATCAAAAGCGGCCAGAAGTAGGCCCAGAGCTCGCCCGGCAGGATCCCCATTTTATCGAACAAGAGCAGGAATCCGATGATAGTAACGGTCAATGCGAACAGCATACGATTTTGTTTTACTGCTTAATGCCACTAGTATACGAAAATAGGCGGCAAAAAGCAAGCAAGGCCACGATACTATCGTGACCGAACGCAACCCTGAACTCCCCGAACGAGATAGTGCGGGGCAAGCATGTCAGCTTGTTCAAGCCTGCGGATACACCCGATCCAAACTCGTCATAATGCACTGATTGTAGGTGATGATGCCGAACTGGTTGCTGTACTTTTCCAGATATGCGATCACCTCGTCCGATTCCGCGCCCGGCTGGATCCACACATTGATGCGGCCCAATGTTTTAAGATACCGAAGAACCTTCATGGTAACCTCAGGGGGCACCACAATATCAACAATATCGATCGCGGTTTCAATATCCCCAACCTTGCGGTAACTGGGCAGATTCAGAATGATTTTCTCCTTCGGATTCACGGGAAATACCGCATGCCCCTCCTCCACGAGATGGCGGACAATGCGATTTCCGTATTTTTCCGCATTATTGGAAGCTCCGACAACTGCTATGTTCATATAGATAAAAGTATACCCAATGAAAGCCATTCTAAGCAACACCGCAGGTCGCATCAAGCGAGCCTCGCAATGCTCGGGTCGCCGCTCCGGAAACTCGGATTACGATTGATTTTGGTGAATTTCTGCGGTATAATTTGAGTAACAGTACATCATGGACACAAAACCACCCCTCAATCGTCGGTTTATCCAGCGCATGGGCATAGCACTCGTCGTACTCATCGTACTCGGGTATACCGTGTATGCGCAGGCAGCACTGACCATCAGGGCACAGGTGCGCGTCGGCGGCATACGCGTCGGAGGCCTTACCCGCGAACGTGCAGCGGAAGCAGTGAGCAAGAGCCTTGGCAATTCCCAGGATGAGGCGGTTACGTTGGTCGTTGAAGGAAAAAAATATCCCATCCCGGCCGCAGACATACGGCTCCGATACGATATTGCCGGAGCTGTAGAAAAAGCTTGGGGGGTCGGCCGTACCGGCAATCCGCTCCTGCGCATTGGGCAGCTTGCCATGCTGCCGCTCTTTCCGCGATCACTACCCGTCAATACGACGCTCGATGAAGCGCTGCTTCGAAACGAAATTGCCAACATCAAACACGCTGTCGATGAACCGGGAAAGGATATCCGTCTCAAAGTTTCAGAGGGCGTCGTCACTATCCTTACCGACACGAAATTGGGCTTCATCCTTGATGAAAGCGAAGCCATGCAAGCCGTCATAGACGCCATCGCTGAGAAAAAAAACGAAACTCGGCCGCTAACGCTGACCGACGTACAGCCTTCCGTTGCCTATGAAAATGCCCCCAAAGCAAAAGAAGAAGCAGAGCGCGTTATTACTCATCCCCTGACAATGACAGATGCCGAGCGCCGTTTCACCATCAGCACGGAACGGCTGGGCGGCTGGCTCCAAAGCATTCCACAGGGACCCCAACTGCAGATCGCTTTTAATGATGCGCTGGTGAGCGAATACATAACCACGATAGCCAAAGAGCTCAACGCAGAATCGCAAGCCCCAAAAGTCATTGTCTCGAACGGCAGGGTCGTGGAATTCCTGGAGCCGCGCACCGGCAGATCGCTTGATCAAGACCAGACCGTATCTTTGATCAAGGATGCGTTGCAGAAACGCGCAGACAACGTAACCGAGATCACCGAACTGGCGCTTCCCGTCAAAGTGGAAAATCCGGTCGTGACCGATCAATCGGCACAGGAGCTTGGCATTGTGGAACTCATCGGCAGCGCGTCAACGCGGTTCACCGGCAGTCCTCCGAATCGCATATCGAATATCAAGAACGGCGTCAAATTTCTCACGGGGATACTCATCAAACCAGGCGAAGAATTCTCAACGCTCAAAACACTCGGAAAGATAGACAACACGACCGGCTATCTGCCTGAGCTCGTGATAAAAGAAAACCGAACCGTTCCCGAGTTCGGCGGCGGCTTGTGCCAGGTCTCAACCACTCTCTTCAGAGCCGTTCTCGCTACCGGCCTGCCTATTACCTCGCGACAGAACCATTCATACCGGGTCTCGTACTACGAAAAGGACGGTGACGGCATCTCCATAGGCCCGGGACTCGACGCAACCATCTATAATCCTGCTCCTGATTTCAGATTCATCAATGATACCGGAGTGGCAATACTTATCCAGGGACACGTCGAGGGCGATACAATAACGTTTGATTTTTACGGGACTAAGGACGGACGTGTAGCAACAGTTGACGGACCACATACGCTTTCGTCCACCCCGGCCGGAGAGCCGATCTATATAGAAACGGATACGCTGAAGCCGGGGGAAACGAAGCAGATCGAGCGAGCGCACGCCGGAGGCTCGGCTATCGCCACGTATTCAGTCGTGTATCCGGACGGCACGAAAAAAGAACAGGTTTTTAAAAGCCTGTATCGCAACTGGCCTGCGCAATTCCTTATCGGAGCCGATCCGACCAAGGCAACGACCACAGAAAGTATGAGTAATCAGTAATGAGTGATCGGTAATGGGGGGAGATCAAAATGTACTGATTACGCGTTACTCATTACCTGTTACGCGTGCTGCTTTCATGCGGTATGAACAATACTCGCAGTCCTGTGACGCCTCTGGAATAGATCCGCTCTCGAGGCAATGAACTATTTTTTCAAGCACCGTTTCGACCCATGCATCGTCTCCGGTGTAGGGAATGATCTTGACGTCGAATTCCAATTTGCCGTCGAACGCTTTTGCATCGCGTCTGCCGTTGCAATAGACGAAATAGCCGGTGTCGGAGACCGGGAAACCGTTCCGGCGCAGGAGCCATTGGTATATTTCCATCTGACGTTTGTATCCGTCTTGCCACTCGGCATCGAGAGTCACTTCACTGTCCTTGCTCGTCGCCTTGTAATCCACCACGTGTAATTCTCCTTTTGTGTTGATCCAGAGATCATCGACCGCGCCAAAGACAAGCAACCCCGTCTTCTCATGCTGATGCTGTACGCCGACGAAATTCTGCCGCCACGTGTCGATGTTATCATGCGCGAACGGTATCGCCTTGATGCCATAGGTTTTCATCAATGGATGCGCCGTGCCCTTGGCGCGATGCATGTCAAACTCCTTCTTCAGAAGCAGATCCACGGCTGCATTGAGGTTAAAAGGAAAACTTGACGGCCGTGCCACTCCCAATTTGCGATCAAGGTAAAAACAACGCTGGCAGCGCATGAAATCCTCTATCTTGCTGCGTGAGATCTTTCGCAACGGTGATGCGCCTCCTGGCCGCCGTGTCATTTTGGTAACCATAGTTGTTGTCAGGAAAGTTTCTGCTTTTTACTCAGCCGCCAGAGAAGGTAGGAGCCGCTTGCGAGCGACAGCAGGAACAGCACGGCTCCGTAAAAACACGGCGTGCCGAACGGATCGCCAACGAGCTGACCTGAACAGCCGATCACCGGCTTACCCTGATTTGCGACGAACTTGAAAAATCCATACGCGAAATTACCCCACGCGAACAAGGTGCCCGCGACCAGGAACCAGACAAGGTATTTCTCCTGCCGTTTTTGAGCTGCCTCTTCTTTTTTTCGAATGACGGCAATGGACCATATGAAAGCGATCAAAAAAGCCCACGCGCCGTAAAAGCACGGGGTCGTGACCGGGTTCGGGAACCGGCAGTCCACAACTTTGAAGATCGTCCCCTCGATATCGTAAAATCTGCGGTAATCAATGGAGATCGTATACCACGCGAATACGGTGCCGCCGAGAAGCACAAGGCTCTGGACAAAAAACCACTTCTTCATACGCTCTAAGGACGCCGTAATACTCCTTCCTTTCTTGCCAAAAGTCAATTAATCTTTCGATACTTCGATGATTTTATGGCGCTGCGTGTGGCCCGAGACAATATTCAGGAGACCGCGCCGTATCCCCAAATGCCGGGCAAGGACATCAAGAGCCGCTGTATTCGCTTTTCCCCGCTCCGGCACGGCGGTCACCCACACGCGAAACTCCGGATCGCCGCTGTCAGGGACCTGCTCGATCGTATTCCGAGAAGCTCGGGCTGTTACGATGATACGATACCGGCGTACCTTACGGCCACTCGTTGCGCTCTTCTTCATAGGACTTCCGTAATTCAGGATCGCGGATGTACTCTGGTTTTAAGCGCCAGTGATACAGGCCGTCCTCCGCTTTTAAGATATCCACGTGTTCGGGCTTGAGGCGGGCAGGCAGTTTTTTCTCCCAATTCTCTTCCGAAGCGCCGATGCTCCCTTCCGGTCCTATGCGAAGCGTGACTTTGTTGCCTGGATCTGTAAAGTCTACGGAATCATACATGGAGCGCATCATAAACAACCCTCGCCCACTGGTCTTCTCAAGACCTTCCTTAGTGCGCGGATCAGGTATGGCGCGCCAATCAAATCCCCTGCCCGGGTCTTCGACGGTCAGCAGGATCGAATCGGGAGTAGCACTGAAATTCACGCGAATTTTTTGCCCTTCGCCCTCAGCCCCGGGCCTGCCATATTTAAATGCGTTCGTTAATGCTTCTCTGAAAGCAAGCATAGGATACACAACCGCTTCCTCATCCCAACCCTGCTCCATCAGATACTTCGAAAAAGCATCAGCTGCCTGATTAACGGCAACGCCCATATCTAAACTAACGGGTAATTCCCATTCAGTGCCGTGCACGAGTTCAGTGTAATCTGGTTGTTCTTCCGGTTTTCCAAATTCCGACATAGCCGGTTACTTCCCTTCTCCCTCCTTTTTCATGTTAAGCGAACACGAATTGATACAGTACCGCATCCCGGTCGTTGCCTTGGGCCCGTCATCAAAGACATGTCCCAAATGGCTGCCGCAACGGGAACAGACGACTTCGGTTCTCCGCATGCCATGCGACGTATCAACCACTTCCTTGACCCTTCCTTCCGCAAGCGGCCGGTCAAAGCTGGGCCAGCCCGACCCGGAATCGAACTTGGTATCCGAAGAAAAAAGTTCCTGGCCGCACGCGGCGCAATGATACATCCCTTTTCCATGCTCATTCCAATACGTGCCGGTGAATGCCGGCTCGGTTCCTTTTTCCCGAAGCGTATGGTATTGCTCCGGAGTCAGTTCCTTCTTCCAGTCTTCCTCGGTTTTTTGCATCACGTCACTCATAACATCAAGTTTACTCCGATTACTCGATCTGCTCAATATTTGATATCGACAAAAGGATCCTTGATTCCTTCCATTGAAAGCTGCGCCATGACCGATTGCCCCTGCTCATCCAGAACAATAGAATCATCGGTCTGCCTAAACCTGCGATCCCCGTTGTCCGCGCGGACCTCGGCATAGAGCTGTTCCGTTCCTAAAAAATCACGTAAGAGTTCCAGACGAATGTCCCGCGCCTCGCCGGAAGGCAGCAACGGACTCACACCGACCACAACACCAGGCTTGCCGTAGAGATCGTCCCTGATAACGATAAAGCCGGGTGCCGCAAGACGAACTGCATCAATGACCACAAAACCGCCCTGCTGCTTAGTTGCTAGAACAAGAACGTTGTTACCCGCAGGCAACTCTACAACGGGTTTCTGTTGAATAGGCCGTACATTCTTCTTCTTGAAACAACCGGTACTTACAACGGCAATGATGATCGCAAGAACAATAAAAACGTTCTTTTTCTGCATGTGTATGATCATTTTCTTCCTCCCTTATAGCTCAGAGCGATGATCGCCTCACGCCGGTCGTTCGGCGCTGTTTTGTTCTTTCGCTTCATGCCGCACCACCCGCACCGGTGCACGATATTTTCGGTTTCCCCCTCAAGGATAAGCTCAATGGGTTCCATCATGCCCTGACACGGTTCTTCACGGTCCCCCGGGAACCGATCCACGTGCTTGCTCCACAGGCAGGACGGGCAATGGTTGGTAAATCCGCTGCCCTTCACTTCAGTACCGCAGTGCGCGCAGGAAAAATCCTCGATCTTTTTTGCAAATGTCTGTCCCATCCCGTTAGAAATGCCCGTTTATACTTTTATCGAAAATATTCATATTTCGGATGTACCGAGCTATTCGGTTATAGAATCGTGAGATGAAATTTCTAACGGGACCCCCTCAGTTCTTAAGTTTATACCCGCTTCGCACTAATTGCCAAGTCGCCCCGAGCATGACCACAAAGAGCGCCATCACGACCGCGAACGCGGTCACCGGCATGACGTCCGATATGCCGAAAAACCCGTACCGCATCCCGTTGATCATGTAGAACAGCGGATTATAATACGTCAGGCGCTGGGCAAAAGCCGGCAGCATTTCAGCCGAGTAAAATATTCCTCCCAGAAAGCTCAACGGCATGATGATGAAGTTGGGAAAAACGGAAGCGTGCTCGAAATTATCCGCAACGACTCCCACCAGAAACCCAAGGAGCGCAAAACAGGCACCGACCAGAATGAGCATAAGCAAAATGAAAAAGGGATGCCCGATATGGAACGGAACGAAGAACAGCGCCGTGAGATAAATCGCTCCCGCAGTAATGATCGAGCGGCCGACCGATCCGATCACAAACCCCATGATGATCTCGAGATATGACATGGGCGACACCAGCAGGTCGTTGAAGGTGTTCATGTACTTCGCAAGGATCATGGAAGAAAATACTCCGTTGAAGGCGCCGGTGATCATGTTCATCATGATAAGACCCGGCATGATGAACTCTGTATAGCTAATACCCTGGATAGCGCCGAGCCGGCCGCCGATAGCATGGCCGAACACCAGGAAATACAAAACCGTCGTGGCGATGGGCGCGCCCAAAACCTGAAACGGCAGTTTGAAGACGTGCCCTATTTCTTTCTTCGCTATGGTGACGGTGGGGATGAAGTTCATACGTTGTTGTCCTGGTTAACGTATTTACGGTAGATATCGGCAAGAGGCGTGCCGTGATCGCTCAATAGTTTTTCTTTCTCCTCGACCAAGAGAATTCTGCCCTGGTTGATGATCGCTACGCGATCGGCGAGCGCTTCTGCCTCCTCAAGATAGTGCGTCGTCAGGATGATCGTCTTGTGCATCTTCCGCATCGTGCGAACCAATGACCAGAGATTCTCCCGGAGCTCTACGTCAACACCGGCTGTCGGCTCATCCAGGAACACGATCTCCGGATCATGGACCAGGGCTTTTGCGATCATCATGCGCCGCTTCATGCCGCCGGACAAAGACCTGCCCGGAGACTTCCGCTTGTCATCCAGTTTCAGGTCCTTGAGCAGCTGCTCAATGCGGGCGTCGGCGCTCCTAATGCCGAAATACCCTGCCTGAAGCCGAAGGTACTCCTCGACCTTCAAAAACGGGTCTGCAGCAAGCTCCTGCTGCACCAATCCTATTTTCGACCTCGTGAAACGGTATTCCTTCTCGACGTCTTTGCCCATGACCGTGACCTCGCCTGATGTTTTAAAGACAAGGCCTGCTACGATATTGATGAGCGTTGTCTTGCCAGCACCGTTCGGACCCAAAAGGCCAAAAATTTCCCCTTTATGTATATCAAGAGAAACGTCTTTCAAAGCCTGAAAGCCGTTCTTGTAGGTCTTGTTGAGATTCTTGATCAAGATGACTGATTCTGACATGAAATGCATTATACTAAAAAGCCCCTTTCGGGGCAATGATACACGTAACAAATATGGCCTCAAACTAGTCGTTCCTTGTAATAGAAGCTCCGCTTCACTACAGGGCAGGTCGCTCCGGTTCAGGGCACCCCGCCTGCTGCGGGGTGGTGGGTCCAGATGGATTCGAACCATCGACCATTTGCTTAAAAGGCAACTGCTCTACCAGGCTGAGCTATGGACCCATGATTTAACTTCTAACTTTTGACAAGTAACGATTGACGATACTTCACCCAATAACGACTCATGAAATCCATAGCGAAGCCTGGAAGGCTGCCTGCCCCACGAAGCCTTGGCGAAGTGGGGAGCTATGGACCCCGTTGGAACTACTTACTTTCTGATAATTGACCAAGAAAAGCGGAGCTATCATAAAACAAAAAAAGCCAAAAGTCAATTCGCACCGATAACCCACAAAATATGGACACTAAGCGCCTTGCTGGGCTTTACAAAAAAAGATAAGATACCCTGTACTTGGGAACCAGGTAAAGGGTAATCAGTAATGCGTAATCGGTAAGTAAGGGAAGGTTTTTTTACTGATTACTGATTACTTATTACCCATTACTCTATACAAAAATGGCAAAAATCCCCCCGCACAGTTTGGAAGCAGAACTCCACGTCCTTGGGGCGCTTCTCTTGGACCCCGAAGGCATGGCAAAGATCGCTGACGTGCTCGTTGCCGATGATTTTTATGTGAAAGCGCACGGGGATGTTTTCGATACGATGCTGGAGCTGTATGAAAAACGGGAGCCCTTGGACGTCCTTGCCGTTACCAATCGCCTGAAGGAAAAACAAATCCTTGATGTGATCGGCGGCGCAAGCTTCATCACTTCGCTTGCTGAGGGCGTTGCCACCGCAGCCCACATCGCGCACCACGCGCGTATCATCCAGAAAAAAGCGACGTTACGACGGCTCCAGCAGGCAGCGACAGAAATCTCCGAGATAAGCTTCGAAGAGGATGACGAGATCGACACCATCCTTGATCAATCGGAGCAAAAACTCTTCCAGGTCTCGCAGAAATATCTCAAAAAGAATTTCATACCCATCAAGAACATCCTGACCGAGACCTTCGACCGTATCGATCAGCTTCATAAAGAGGGCGGTACGATGCGGGGTATTCCATCCGGATTCCCGGATCTCGACAACATCCTGGCCGGATTCCAGAAATCCGATCTGATCATTCTTGCATCGCGTCCGTCAGTCGGGAAGACCACGCTGGCGCTCGACTTTGCGCGTAATATTGCGACCCGGCACAAAGCAGCAGTCGGTATTTTTTCTCTTGAAATGTCAAAGGAGCAGCTCGTTGACCGCCTCCTCTGCTCAGAAGCCCGGGTTGACCTATGGAAAATGCGCACCGGCCGACTGTCTGACCGCGAGGAGGATGATGACTTCCCGCGTATCGGGCATGCCATGGGGGTGCTGTCTGACTCAAAGATATTCATTGACGATTCTGCATCTTCGAATATCATGGAGATTCGGACGAAAGCGCGGCGTTTGCAAAGCGAACACGGCCTGGATTTTCTTGTTGTTGATTATTTGCAACTCATGGAAGGACATGACAACGAAAATCGTGTGCAGGAAATCGCCGAAATCACACGCTCGCTCAAATCCGTAGCCCGTGAGCTTGATATCCCGGTCCTGGCCCTCTCACAGCTCTCCCGCGCCGTCGAGAGCAGGTCGCCGGCAATTCCAAAGCTCTCTGATCTCCGCGAATCAGGTTCCATTGAGCAGGATGCGGATATCGTCATGTTCATTTACCGCAAGATCATGGACAAATCGCGCGAGTGCCCTGACGAGGAAAAGAACATCGCCGAGATACACGTAGAAAAGCACCGCAACGGCCCCACGGGCACTGCGCGCCTCTATTTCGACACCGGGCCTGTGAGCTTCCAGTCTCTTGACCGTAATTTTAGCGAATCCGCCGCTTCATAAAATAACAAAACATATGTTCCACAAACTCAAACAGTTCAATGATCTTCGTAAGCAGGCGAACAGCCTGAAGTCAAAACTCGCGCAGGAAACCGTGAAAGTAGACAACCGCGCCGTAACGCTCACCATGGACGGCAACCAGGAAGTACAAGAGGTCAGTATCAGCACCGAGTACGCAAGCCCCGACAAAAAACACCAGCTCGAACAGCATGTGAAAGACGCGGTGAATGATGCCATCAAAAAAGCGCAGCGCGTCATGGCCGCGAAGATGCGCGAAAGCGGCGACTTCAAAATTCCGGGATTGAGCTAACCCCGTTACAAATCCCAAATCGCGTTTTAGTACCATATAGAATGATTACCTTGTAGACTTGGTTTATGCATACAATAATGCTATCAGGGATTTGTAACGGGGTAACGGGATGAACCATTTCCCTCCTCGCATCAGGCAACTTATAGACGATTTCGACATGCTTTCAGGCATCGGGCCCAAGCATGCGGCCCGGCTTGCGTTTCAAATTCTAAGCGACAAGGCGCGCGGCAAACGCTTCGCCGACGACCTCAATGAGGCGCTCGCGTCGGTGACCTTGTGCCGCGAATGCCAGACCATTGCCGAGAACTCGCTCTGCGAGATCTGCGGCGACAAAAAACGCGATCAGTCCGTGATATGCGTGGTCGCCCATATACAGGATGTGGAGCCGCTTGAGCGCACCGGCAAACATGCAGGCACGTATCATATCCTGCACGGCATGGTAAGTCCTTTGGAAGGAATCACACCAGATCACCTGACCATAAAAGCGTTGCTTGATCGTGTCAAAAAAAACAAGGTGAGCGAAGTGATCCTTGCATTGGACGTGACCTCGGAAGGCGAGGCAACCATGCTGTATCTCACTAAAATTTTGAAAGATTTGGGCGTCAACGTCTCAAAACTCGCCCGCGGGATTCCCATGGGTTCAAATATAGAATACACGGACGAGGTAACGCTTTCATCGGCGTTCGAGGATAGAAAAAAAATGTAAACGGTTGACAGGTAACTGTTGACGGTTGACAAGCTCCGTCATATACTTAGTTTCCAAACAGGGCGTGTTTAATAACTAACACGCGAATACTATGCGAAAAGGAGCAAAACGCGAGGTCACCAACAGTGATCTTGCAAAAATGATTAAGCAGGGTTTTGACGGGGTCGATGACCGGTTCAATGAAACGGCTAAAAAAGCGGACGTTAATAGTCGTTTTGACGCTATCGAACAGCGTTTTGAAGTTGTCGATAAGCGATTCGAGGGTATAGATCATAGGCTCAATGCCATCGAACATCGGCTTGATCTGACTGTAACGCGATCGGAAATGGAGCGCCGTTTTGACGCTGTCGACCGCCGCTTTGATAGCGTCGATCACCAACTTCACGAAATCAAGGAGACTATTCTTGCTGATCACGAAAAACGCATACTGACCATCGAGGCAGCCATTCTACTCAAACGACCAGCCTAGGTTATTGTCATGAGTGCGCCCGTCCGGACCCTTGGTGTCGCGGACGGGCGCTTAGTTTATATCAGATAGAAATGAAAACCAGCCGTTGATATGATCTCTGGCTGGCTTTTTTGTGATTACACAACTATCTTCTCTATTCTGACTTCCGTGAACGGCTGGCGGTGTCCTCTGACGCGCTTGTAGCGGGTCTTGGCTTTGTATTTCACGACGCGGATCTTGTCAGCTTTGCCGTCCTGCACGATAGCAGCCTCAACTTGGGCTTTGGGAACAACGGGTTTTCCGACCATGACCTTGCCGTCATTCTCCACGAGCAACACCTGCGTGAACGTTACCTTTTCACCTTTTCGAACGGAAACAGGCAGCTTCTCGATACGAAGCATCTGCTTCTCTCTGACCGTATATTGTTTCCCTCCGGTAGCAATGACTGCGAGCATATGTTCAAGAATTTAGAATAAGGAATTTAGAAGTAGGAATAGTATAAAGGAGCTTAGTCGACCTGTCAACTGTCAAAAGAACTCGGTTGACATGATACCTGAAATCAGTTAAGGAAAACAGATATCTGATATCTTATTTCTCTAACTGATTTCTGATCTCCTAATAACCAATTTCTCCCTAACGGTAAATCACCGCATCTCCGACTCTCAACCCATACTTCTCAGCAAACCCAGCCTTAACCTCCAACGCTGTATCGGCCGGTACCGGCGAGCGATAGGTAGGCAATGCCTCGTCGGGCGTCCCGGCCGGAGGCAACGGAACATTCTCCTCAATGCCAACGATATGATCGTCTGCTATCCAAATGATATTGATCGGCATCAACATTCCTTTCATCCAAAAAACCAGTTCCTGCTTCGATGCAAAGGGGAAGAGCATGCCTTCATCCCATGAAAGCTCCGAAGTACCCGCAAGACCCCTCTCTTTTTCTGCCTGGGTCTCTGCAACACGGACCGTAATGGTCTGGCCGCCGACTGTCAATGTGGCAGACCGCTGTACTTGTTTTGAGCAACCGACACCACTAAACACGATAAGCAGGCTAATGAGTGCTGTTTTGTAACCGGCGCTCCACATAGTTCCTGAAAATAATCATAAAAAAAAGAAGTACTGTCAAAGCAATCAGCTTTGCCGTGGTTTGGAAGAAAAATGAGACCGAACCGAACAGAAGGGAAATGAGCGACAACAACAAAACTACCTGGCGCTGCGACATACCGATCGCGAGCAGACGAAAATGCAGGTGACGATCATCCGCTGCCGCAAGATGCTGTCCTGTTCTGATGCGACGGACAATGATCCACGCCACGTCAAAAATGGGAACTCCCATCACCAGAAGCGCGGTCGCGATCTTGCCGCCTGACATGATGGCAAGTAAGGCCAGCATGAATCCGAGGAAGGTACTGCCGCCTTCGCCCAAAAAGATCTTTGCCGGGTAAAAATTCCAGACGAGAAATCCGAGTGCGGCACCGGCTGTCGCAAGCGCCAAAAACGACGTGGTGGAACCGGAGCGGTCCCACGATAAGCTCACGATAAAAAGCACGACGGCTGCAACCAACGATACCGACGATGCCAAACCATCGACTCCGTCAAGTAATTTGGTCGTGTACATCATTCCCAACATCCACACGATGAGCAATAGGGTCCCCAGTTGCAGGTGCCATGAGCCTAGTATCAGCTTATCCAAATTGAGAATGCTCCCGCCGAACGGATTCGTCACATACGGGATCTCGAGTCCGGCGTACAGCAGAACCGCCACGGCTGCAACCGGGCCGATGAGCTGCTGCCACCATCGTACATTAAACCGATCATCCAATGCGCCGACGAGCACCAAGATACCGCCGGCGAACGCGCTTCCCATAAGGATCGAGGGGCTGACACGAGCATCGGTCAGCCAGCCCAAAGCAACAATGCTCACGAGCGTTGCGAACACGCCGATGTACAACGCAACGCCTCCCAAGAGCGGAACCGGCTTGGTATGGATCTTCCGCGGGTCGCCGGGCATATCCACGACATGGAAACGAAGCGCGAACCAGCGAACGACGCCGGTCGCGATCACACACGACGCGAAGCCCAGCAGGAATGTGGCGCTAAACTGTGTTGTAAGGTCCATGAGAATCCAGATAGGCCTGCAAAATATGAGCCGCGGCCTGCGCGTCAACGCGAGCCCTGCTGCTTTCCTTGCGCGCGGCGACGGTGCTCAATCGCTCATCGGACTTGTGGACCGGAAGCGAAAATCGCCTTTCCAACTCAGCAATAAAAATCCCCGTTTTATTCGTGCGCTCGTTTTCCGCTCCCGACATGCTGATGGGCCAACCGACTACGAGGTCCGTGATGCCTTCGGAACGCAGCAGTGCCTCAAGCGTATCCCACAATTTCGGATCAGTATCGATAATTTTGAAGGGCAGCGCCAAATTGCTCTCGTCTGCCAATGCGAGCCCGATCCGCACGTCACCGTAATCAATGCCAAGATATTTTCTCATCTATTTATGTAATGTCGCGCGGGATTTGTAATGGGATCATCTTGTTAAAATTGTATGTCCGGCATCGGTGACAACAACCATATCCTCGAAATGAGCCGCCTTGGAACCATCTACGGTCATGACGCTCCAACGGTCCGGCGCGGTCTCCACTTCCCATCCGCCAAGGGTGATCATGGGTTCAAGGGCCAGCACCATGCCCGGAACAAGCTCGGTGCCGTCGCCGCGCCCGCCGAAATTGGGAACTTCAGGCGGTTCATGCAGACGGTGTCCGACGCCGTGGCCCGCGAGATCGCGCACCACGCCAAAACCCCGTGACTCGACAAAACTCTGAACAATAAAACCGATATCCCCGGTCGTCACACCTGGCGCAATTGTTTGCAATGCCTTATCCAAAGCTTCTTTGGCGGTGGCGACAAGGAGACGCTCTTTTTCAGATATGGGCTCAATGGCCACCGTCCGCGCCATATCGGTATAGAGACCCTCATAGATCATGCCGATATCAAGACCGACGATATCGCCACTGCGAAATCGATATGCCGACGGGATACCATGCACCACGCAGGAATTAACCGAAACACACAGCGCGGAGGGATACGGCGGTTTGCCGTACCCGATAAAGGCCGACACGCCCCCTGCTTTTTTGATAAGCTCTTCGGCCAGCTTTGCCACTTCGATGCCGGTGACCCCGGGTTTCACCGCCGCACAGACCTGCGTCAGAATATCGCGCAGCATGCGAGCGCTCTTGGCAAGAGAGGCGATTTCCGCTGCGGTCTTCGTTTTCATACCAATACCTGCACTTCCTGATTGATCTGTTGCGATACGGCAAAAACGCTTGCATCACCGTTCACGGTCAAGAGTTTTCCTTGACCCCGATAATACTCAAGCACTTTTGTGGTGACTTCGTTATAGAGTTCCAAACGATGTCGTACCGCTGTAGGCGTGTCGTCTTCCCGATGCACCAGAGGCAATTTGTCCACATTACAGATCCCCTCTTTCTCAGGCGGGACGTAATAGGTATTGTAATTATGTCCTGCAGGACACATGAGGCGCCCCGAAATGCGCTTCACTGACACGTCCGGCGGCACATCAATATGCACCACCCTCGTGATGCGGACAAGTGTATCGAGTTCTTGCGCCTGTTCCAAGCTGCGCGGGAATCCGTCAAAGACGATATTGGCGTCTGTAGGAAGCGTTGCTAATTTTTTGCGGATCAGCTCAATGGTCAGTCGGGCAGGCACCAAGTCCCCTTTCGCGAGGATGGCACGAACCTGTTCGCTCATCGGCGTATTCTTAGCCGCTTCGGCGCGAAGCAAGCCGCCCATTTCAATTACATGAAACCCCTCGCGATCAGCGAGTATCTTAGCTTGCGTGCCCTTGCCTGAACCTTGCGGCCCTATAAAAACCAATACGGTGCGTTGCATACATTCATTGTATCGTATTGCTCCCTAAATACAAAACAACCCAGTCGATGGTTGCGGCTGGGATTGCATTGGCGCTGCTTGCGCATGCTAAAATCCTTCATAATCACGCATGATCAGCTGCGAATCGATCTGTTTGACGGTTTCGATGACCACGGAAACGACGATAAGCAAACTCGTGCCGCCGACCGCAAGCGTCTGAATACCGGTAAACGACTGTACGACGATCGGCATGACCGCAATAACTCCAAGAAACAAGGCGCCCGCAAGAATAATGCGGTTCATCGTGCCACGCAGGTATTCCTCGGTGTGCCTGCCGGGTCGAATGCCCGGTATGAACCCGCCCTGCTTCTGTACGTTCTCGGCGATCTGTTCAGGCTTGAACACGACTGCCGTGTAAAAATAGGTGAAGATAACCACCATCAGGAAATAGAATATGCCGTAGAACACTTGATTTGCGAAAAGCTGGATAATGAACTGAGCCGCGTTCGCTATCCATGCGGTCGACGCGAATTGGAAAAAACGAGCGATCATCGGCGGGAACAAGATGACGGAAATGGCGAAGATGATGGGGATGACGCCCGCTTGGTTGACGCGCAGGGGCAGGTGCGTATTGACGCCGCCTATGGAACGGTTGCCCGAAATTTGCCGTGCGTAAGAAATGGGGATATTGCGCTGGCCTTCAGTAATGAACACGATCGCGACGATGGTAATAAGGGCTATTATCACAAATATGATGATGTTCACGAGCTCGCTCTGATTGTACACGGCCAGCGTGTTACGGATCGAACCGGGGAGACCCGCGACGATACCGGCAAAGATAATAAGGGAGATGCCATTGCCCACCTTCTTTTCTGTGATGAGCTCCCCCAGCCACATAAGGAAAATCGTCCCTGCCGTTGCGACCAGCATGGCCGTAAAAAGTTCAAAGGCGGACAAATTACCCACCAGATTGACCTGCGATTGCTGCTGCAGCAATATGATGAAGCCATAGGCCTGAATGAGCCCCAACGGCACGGTCAGCAGCCTCGTGTATTGATTGATCCTCTGCTGGCCCGCTTCGCCTTCCTTTTGCATTGCTTCCATACGCGGGACGATCATGGTAAGCAGTTGCAAAATAATTGACGCGGTAATGTACGGACCCACGCCCATCATGACGACTGAAAAACTGCTTAATCCTCCGCCCGAAAATACATCGAGAAGCCCGAAAAGCTGGTTTCGTGCAAAAAAATCCTTCAGCTGCGTGGCATCAATACCCGGTAGCGGAATATGCGAGGCGAGGCGATATATGATCAGCAAAGCCAATACGAACAGTATGCGCTTCCTGATGTCTCGGGCTTTCCAGATTTGAATAAATTTTTCGAACATGGGGCTTACTGATCTATTATTTCTTTTTCTTTTCGGAAGCCGCTATCACGGTCGCCGTTCCGCCGGCTTTCTCGATCTGAGCTTTGGCCGACGCAGAGAACGCATGCGCCTGGATCTCGAGCTTTTTCGATAATTCCCCTCCTGACAGAATTTTCACTTCTGACATGCCTGATAAAAGCTGTTTATGGCGCAAATGGTGCAGCGTGACCGCTTCGCCATCGTTAAAATGTGTCTGAAGCTGGCCGAGGGTTACGATCGCATAGCTACTGCTCTGCGGCTTGAACCCCTTACCGCGTACCTTCGGGATGCGAAGCAAATACTGCCGCATACTGCGAGCAGTGATGCCGCTCCGGCCACCGGCCCGTGCTCGCTGCCCCTTAATGCCTTTGCCGGAATACGAACCGATACCAGAACCATTGCCGCGCCCGATGCGGGTTTTTTTGATCCTTGAGCCGCGTGCTCGCTTGAGTAAGTGTAAACCTTTCATGGCTATGCTAGTACCGCTTCCGCAGTCGCTTTTTTTGCTGCCGGTTCGACGCGTCTGAGCTGGCCGAGCGCTTTGAATGTCGCCCCGACATTATTAATCTTATTCGAAGAACCGAACATTTTTGAAACGATATTCTGAACCCCTGCCAGATCCAGTACGGTTCGGACCACGCCGCCGGCGATCAATCCATTGCCTTCCTTGGCCGGCTTCAGCATGAGGCGAGCCGCATGGTACTTGACCAGTACCTGATGCGGGATCGTACCGTTAATGATGCTGACATTGATGAGGTTCTTTTTTGCCTGCGCGACCGATTTCTGGATCGCAAGCGATACGTCAGCTCCTTTCGCGACTCCCCAGCCCACGCGGCCCTTGCGATCGCCAATGACGACGCAGGCGCGAAAACGCATGCGCTTGCCGCCTGCCATCACGCGCGTCACGCGCGCCAGGTCGATCATGCGCTGTTCGAACTCATCCTGTTCGCGAGGCACCATCTTCCGGCGACCTCCTCGCGGCGGACGAGCCCGGTGATCAGCCTGCGGTACTGATTTTTTCATTTCTTCTGCCATGGTAGTGGGGTTACAGGATTAATCCTCCTTCTCGGGCTCCGTCTGCAAATGCCTTGACGCGCCCATGATATGCATATCGCCCTTTATCAAATACGACCGCGTCGATCTTTTTCGCTTTTGCTTTCTCCGCGAGCAGTTTGCCGGTTGCAGCCGCGAGAGCCACACCCGAAAGTTTGTTCTGCTTCACATGCGTGTCGGCAATAGCAACAAGCACCGTGCCAGCATGATCAATGATCTGGCCGCGAATATGCTTCAAGGTGCGCTCCACCGACAGACGCGGACGATCAGCAGTTGTCGCAAGACGTGCTCGGATGCGATGCGCGCGCTGCTTTCGTACAAATTGTTTTCGTTTCGAATTGGTTCTCATACCCGTTATGCAGCTGATTTAATGACCTTGCCGACCTTGCGGCGGATCACTTCATCCGAATATTTAATCCCCTTACCCTTATACGGTTCAGGCTTTTTGATGTTTCGGATCTCTGCGGCGGCCTGACCGACCCGTTGCCGGTCGATACCGCGTATCGTGATGACGTTCTTCTCGACAGTCGCCTCGATGCCGTCCGGCAGCTGATACTCAACTGGATGCGAAAACCCGACGTGTACTACCAGTTTTGATCCCTGGAGAGCAGCTTTAAAACCAACACCGTTGATCTCCAGTTGTTTAGAAAATCCCTCAGTTACTCCCCTGACCATATTCTGCACGAGCGCACGGGTCAACCCCCACAATGCAGCTCCCTCTTTCAAATTTTGATCGACCAATTCTATCCGCAGTTCCTGCCCCGCAACAACGGCTCTCATGCCGGAAACACATTCGTGCTGGAGGGTTCCTTTCGGCCCTTTCACGCGCACGACAGAACCGGCCACGTCAACGGTGACGCCGCTGGGAATACTGATCGGTTTTTTTCCTATACGTGACATACTCGTGCGCTTTTTTCGTTACCAGACTTCAAGCAGCAGCTCGCCTCCGACCTGCGCTTTCCATGCCTGCTTATTCGTCATAATGCCTCTCGAACTGGAAATGACCGCAATGCCGTATCCGTTCAGAATCTTCGGCAAGGTATCCTTGGTGACATAGACACGACGGCTCGGAACGCTCAGACGCTTGACGTGCTTGATATACGGTTTGCCGTTGCTCCGGTATTTCAGCACGATCCGCAGCTGCGACCGCATACCTTCCGTTTCCAGCTTTTCAGCTTTTGCCACATAATTCTCCACAGCCAGCACTTTTGCGATCTCGTGCTTCATACGCGAGTACGGCAGCACGATCTCGCTTTTTTGCGAGGCTGATGCATTCCGTATTCGAGTGAGCATATCTGCTATTGGATCGGTCATCATAGAATTTGAAGTAGGAATTTGGAAGTTTGAATGTGGAATAGTTACGTAAGCGATATACTGCTACCACTCTTCGCTCTCAATACTGCGTTGCTCCTTCGTTCTATTCTACATTCCATATTCTATATTCATTATTCCATTAATTACCAGCTTGATTTTTTAAC
>JACQKJ010000065.1 GCA_016204595.1 Candidatus Komeilibacteria bacterium
GTGCTCGCCACCCTGCACACGCACAACGCCTCGCAGACCATCGACCGCATCATCGATATTTTCCCGCCGTACCAGCAATCGCAGGTCCGGCTGCAATTGTCCATCTCGCTTTCCGCGGTCATCTCGCAGCGGCTGCTGCCGCGCGTCGGCGGCGGGCGTGTCGCGATCCGCGAGATCATGGTCAACAACCCGGCGGTCGCCAATACCATCCGCGAGAACAAGATCCCGCAGCTCCGTACCATCATACAGACCAGCGCGCGCGAGGGCATGACTACGCTGGATCAGGCTTTGAAGGACTCCCTGCAGAGAAACCTCATAGACGAACCGACGGCCCTCGCCTACATGGAATCAGCATAAGTATGTACCGATCACATACGCACCTGAACGAGTGCGCGCGCATCCCGCTCTTCTCGTCACTCAAAAAAAACCAGTTAGCGCAGCTTGCTGATGCCGCCTTTGAACGAACCTGTACTGACGGGATTGCCATATACCGGCATGAAGCCCCCCTGACCTCCGTATGCGCCGTGATTGAAGGGAGTTTGGAAAAATACATAGACATCGGCGATATAACCGTGAGCGTTGGATCGATCCAGCGTCATTCGGTATGGGGCCTGGAAGCGCTGACGCAGCCAGGCATCCGTTTTCAGCATTCCATACGAAGCGGCATCGACGGGGCTCGTCTGCTCGAATGGCCGGTGCGTGATTTTATGCGGCTGTGCGCGAACGATTCGGATATGCGCGCGCGAATCCTGGTTGCCCTCAGCTCGCAGCAGGAGCGCGTCATCCGTTCGCTCGAGGAATCACTCGCCCTGGCGCTTGCCATACAGCCGATCGTCAATTCGCCGGATCTTTCGTTGCAGGACAAGTATGAAATGCTCCTCGCATTCACGGCAGAAGTATGCCGCGCTTCCTGCGCGTGCATTGCGCATTTCGAGCCGCACCAAAACCTTATCAGAATAGAAGCGGCTCAAGGCTACCGTGACATGACGCGGGGCAGCAGACTCTCGCTGCGCGGTGATACGCTGCTCTCCCGCATGTACACAGCGAGCAGTGCCCTGTACATCTCCCCTGCCACATACGAACGGCAGTATGCAATGGCGCGGTACAGCCGTCAGCACATGGCGCTGGTGCCGCTGCGATTGAACGATGACGACACCGGTGCACTGGTGATGGCCGATGACGCGCACCCGATGGGTTCTGACGTTGTGGCCCTCATGCAGGTTGCAGCGATGGGCATACGCCTGGTGTCGCTCGCAAGTCACGAGGAGCGATCAAAAGCATACACGGAATATGTCAGTAGGGTGTACATCGGTCTCCTCTGAGACCGTGGCTGAATAACTTCTTGAAAAACAAAGGACAGCGTGTTATAGTAGGCACGCTCAACGAAATTTATTCATTTTTTGACACATAAAGAGCTCCCGTAGCTCAGTGGATAGAGCACTTGGCTTCGGACCAAGGGGTCGGGCGTTCGAATCGCTCCGGGAGCACCATAACGGGTCGTTAGCTCAGTTGGTAGAGCAGTTGCCTCTTAAGCAAACGGTCGCTGGTTCGAATCCAGCACGACCCACCAGCTTTCGCCACACAAACAAAAAACCGGCATCGGTTTTCTTTATTTTTCAACAGCGTATGTATACGATACTCCCGATATGTAAAGTCAACTTGACATCTTTTTGCCATATGCTATGATCAACAATGCTTCACTATCGATAGTGTGCACAAGTTCTAACCAGTAACTTTTTCTCAATATGAAAAAAGTTCTCTTCGCTCTTGCGATACTAACTCTGTTTGCTGCCGCTCCTGCTTTTGCAGCGCCAGCCGAGCTAACCGATGGCTTTGTCTGCCCCGTATTCAATAGTGACGCTGTCGGTATGCACAACCCGAACGCCGTTCAGATTGGCGGCGGCGACTATACCATTATCGGGCCAACGCTCACTGTGCCCGTCAATGCAACTAATCAGGATGGAGCCGGATCTCCCGGTGGCACGCATGCAGGTCCTGGTGACGGTAGTTACTCGCCCATCTGGAACACCTAAGGGCGGTTGAAAAAAGGAGCCGACACGAACCACAACCCATTGTGGTTCGTGTCGTATGCGGATTGAAGTTGCCATGCCTTTCTGATAGAGTTGGTCTATGAAGCTTATCTATAGGGGCGTTGAGAAAGAACGCCTCGATAAATTCCTCCACGGAAAGTACCCCGAGCGCTCGCGGAGCAAGATCCAGCACTGGATCGAAAACTCCGGAGCAACGGTCAACGGCACGGTAGCCGCTGTGCATCACTGGCTGAAGAACGGAGATGTGATCGAGATCGCGAATACTGCCGAACAGGTACTTCCGCACAGAACGCCACAGGAGCACGCTGCTCCGACCATGCTCTATCATGATGAAGAGTTTGCTATCATTATCAAGCCCGCTGGGATGCTCACGCACCCGACCGATCATGAAGAAAAAGATACGCTCGCCGCATGGATAACAGAACAGTTTCCGGATAGTATCGGGATCGGCGACGACCCGAAGCGGCCCGGCATCGTGCATCGGCTTGATCGCGACGTGTCAGGCCTGATGCTTATTGCATTGACCAAGGAATCATACAACTACTTCAAGCAGTTGTTCTCGTTGCATCAGATCGAGAAACGGTACCAATGCCTGGTGCACGGATCGATCAATCAAAATGAAGGAGCTATTACTGTGCCTATTGACCGAGATAAAAAACGGGGTCGCATGGTAGCCCAATCAGGAAAAATCGCCGGAAAAGAAGCGATAACTCTCTACACCGTCCTCGAACGATTCAATATTTACACTCTCCTTGACGTGCAGATCGTCACTGGTCGTACGCACCAGATACGGGCTCATTTATTTTCCATTGGCCATTCCATCGTCGGAGATCCGCTGTACCGGACAAAAGACATACGAAAGAAAAAGCATCAGTCATTCGATAGTGCTATACCGCTTTTGTTCGCCTACCATCTCGGATTCCAGGATCGGCATGGACAGAAGCATGATTTTACGGTTGAATTACCGGACTATTTTACTAACGTCCTACAACAGTTGCGAACAGCATGATCATCACCATCAGCGGCAAGCCGGGGTCAGGCAAAAGCACACTCGCCAAGATGCTCGCCGAAAAACTCGGATACAAACGATACTATATGGGGGGCATGCGCCGCGAGATGGCGCGCCAGCGTGGGATTACCCTGCAGCAACTGAATACCCTTGGCGAAACAGAAGCATGGACAGACAAAGAAGTCGATGAGTTCCAGAAACACCTGGGTGAAACTGAGGATAATTTCGTCGTCGAAGGCCGAACTTCATTTCTTTTTATACCCCGTTCGCTGAAAGTATTCATCGATGTCGAACCGGCAGTGGGAGCCGAACGGGTATTCCATGACTTGCAAAAAAATCCGAGCGAGCGTAACGAAGACAGCGGACTGACCTCTGTAGCGGCGGTTCTCGAGAGCCACGTTCGGCGGATCGCCTCCGATACAAAACGCTATGAGAACTATTACCACACCAATATCTATGACCTCTCGCACTATGAGTATGTGTTGGATACGACGCATTTGAATATCCGCCAATGCTTCGATGAGCTCTATGCGTTCATTATCAAACGGCTCAAAAACACCCCAACGGACGACTCTCAAAAAAAGAGCAAGAAACCCTGACCCTATTGCTCGAGCCACCCCGAGCAAGGTAGACCCCGTTAGAAGTCCCATACCAAAAGTACCTATAGGATACTGTTTCTTATAATGGAATACCGCAGCCCCTACAAGTAGTGTCATACGGGACTTCTAACAGGGCGTATTATTCTCATTAGAAATGCGACATAGCGTATACTTAGGGTTTCTAACCAACCTAAGCAAACGACTATGCCGCCAAGAGATCGTATCACATCGATCCATATATGCTACAGCTTGTGGAAGCA
>JACQKJ010000016.1 GCA_016204595.1 Candidatus Komeilibacteria bacterium
CCCCTATTGAGCCGCGTAATTTTTCCTTCAACAGCCCGCACGGAGCCTGTCCCGAATGCAGCGGGCTTGGCACGAAGCTCGAAGTGGACGCAGAGCTTGTTCTTCCGAATAAGAAATTGACCCTTGCCGAAGGCGCTATCCGGCCCTGGGCGAGGACCGCGTCGTCACAGACCTGGTATTTCAAGATGCTTCAGGCTGCGGCGAAGAAGCATAAATTCTCGCTCACGGTTCCGGTCGCAAAGCTCACGAAGGACCAGATCGATATGGTGCTGTTCGGCACCGGCGACGAGGTGTATAAGGTTGATTTTTCGGGGGATAAATTCCAGGGGGATTTCAACTCGACGTTCGAGGGAGTGATACCGAATCTGGAGCGCCGCTATCGGGAGACCGACTCTGAGTACATCCGGAGCGAGATCGAGAAGTACATGCGCATCTATGTGTGTCCCCGGTGCAAGGGCAAGCGTTTGCGGCCAGAAGCGTTGTCGGTGCTGCTCGACGGAAAGGACATCTCGCAGACCGTTTCTCTCACGATCGACGATGCAAGCGTATTTTTTGCCGAACTCGATACAAAGCTGTCGGTCCGCGATATGAAGATAGCGTATCGGATCCTGAAAGAAATAAACGCCCGGTTGAGATTTTTGCGCAATGTGGGCCTTGAGTATCTGACGCTTGATCGCGCGTCCGCAAGCCTGTCCGGAGGCGAAGCGCAGCGCATCCGGCTGGCGACTCAGATCGGATCCTCGCTCGTTGGCGTCATTTATATATTGGATGAGCCGTCGGTCGGTTTGCACCAGAGGGACAATGATAAACTCATCACGACGCTCAAGATGCTGCGCGATCTCGGAAATACCGTCATTGTCGTGGAGCATGACCATGATACGATCGTGAGCGCCGACTACGTGGTTGATATCGGCCCGGGAGCGGGTAAGCACGGCGGCGAGGTCGTTGCCGTAGGCACTCCGGAGCAGGTCAAGAAGCACAAAGACTCATTGACCGGGCAATACCTGGCAGGCAAACTCAAGCTCGATCTGCCCAAGAAACACCGCCAGGGCAACGGCAGGTATATCAATATTTACGGAGCCGAGGAATTCAATTTGAAAAAGATAGATGTGGGGGTTCCGCTCGGGAAATTCGTATGCCTGACCGGTGTGTCCGGTTCCGGCAAGTCAACGCTCATGGTCGAGATCCTTGCCAAAGCGCTGGCGAAGCATTTTTTTCACGCTAAAGACAATCCCGGAAAGCATAAAAAAATTGACGGGCTTGAACATCTCGATAAGGTCATCAATATCGATCAGTCGCCCATCGGCAGAACGCCGCGATCAAATCCCGCAACGTACACCGGCCTTTTCACGTATATCAGGGACCTGTTCACGATGCTTCCCGAAGCCCAGATACGGGGGTACAAGGCCGGGCGTTTCAGCTTCAACGTGAAAGGCGGACGCTGCGAGACGTGCCAGGGTGACGGCGTCACCAAGATCGAGATGAATTTTCTGCCGGATGTGTATGTGGAGTGCGAGGAGTGCCATGGCGCCCGGTATAACCCGCAGGCCCTGGAGATCCACTACAAAGGAAAGAACATTTCGGACGTGCTGAAGATGACGGTCGAGGAAGCCAAGGATTTTTTCGCCACCATTCCGAATATTTATAATAAACTCAAGATCCTCGACGAAGTCGGCTTAGGCTATGTGCAGCTCGGGCAGTCAGCCACGACGTTGTCGGGGGGCGAGGCGCAGCGAGTAAAACTTTCGACCGAACTTTCACGCCGTTCGACCGGCAAGACGCTCTATATTCTGGATGAGCCGACCACCGGGCTGCATTTCGTGGATGTGCGGCGGCTCCTGATCGTATTGAACCGCCTGGTCGACAAAGGCAATACCGTGCTGGTCATCGAACATAATCTCGATGTTATCCGCTCCGCTGATTGGATCATCGACTTGGGGCCGGAGGGCGGCGACAAGGGAGGCGAGGTGGTTGCGTTCGGCACGCCCACAGACATTGCTCGTGTCGCCAAGTCATACACGGGAAGATATTTGAAGAAATTCTACGCGAGCAAGTAGGTGGTGGGAGCCGGGGAGTGTGCTATGATGACGGTGGTATGAAGTTTAATTCCCTTGAAAAATCGATACTCCGCACCATTGTTTTTTTTGATCTGCTCAATTATCCGCTCACCTCGACCGAGGTATGGCGATGGCTGTATCGGCCCGCAGTGCCGACTCAGGAGCGAACGCTCGGGAAAGTCGCAGATGCGCTGGAGCACAGTGAAGCATTGAGTAACCATATCGGCAGGGTTGAGGGTTTTTATCATCTGAAAGGACGCGAGTCGATCGTTCCTGAACGCAAACGCCGCAACAACCGCGTTGACCATCAGATGCGCAAGACCGTACGCATGACGAAGCTGCTCCGTTGTGTCCCGTGGGTGCGGATGATCGCTGCATACAGTTCGCTTGCCATCGGCAATGTCAAGGAAACGAGCGATATCGATCTACTGATCGTCGCGCGAAAAAATACGATCTGGCTCACCAGATTTTTTACGGTCGGTATTTTGAAGATCCTTCGTAAGCGGCCGGACGCGCGGACCACGCAGGACAGATTCTGCTTGAGTTTTTTCATTACCGACGACGCTCTGAATGTCGAGCGCGGCGCGTTCGGGGCTGACGATATCGGCTACCAGTACTATATGCTGATCCTGCTGCCGATCTACGATCCTGACAAGCTGCTTCCGAAGTTCAGGCGTGCGAACCCGTGGCTCGCGCAGACATTTCCGAACAGCCCCGAAGCCGATACGTTCACGTTTCCGGTCGCGCGTCCGGTCTGGCTTCTGGCCCTGCATCGTAGTATTGACATCATCACGTGGCCCTTTTTTAATGGCATTTTTTCCGATTGGTACTGCAATATGCAGCTTCGGATATTGCCAGAGAAGCTGAAATCGATTGCGAATATCGATTCGCGCGTCATCATATCGGACACGATGCTGAAATTTCACGACAAGGATACCAGGCATGAGCTTCGTAAGAAATGGCTCGAAAAATGTGCTTCCTATGAGTAACGAGTAATCAGTAACGAGGGAGGATGGTAAATCAAATTTCTCGTTCCCCGTTCCTCGTTTCTCGTTCCTTACCCTTATCCACATTCCTGATTACCAAATTCAATGAAATTTATTCTAAAAAATACATCAGCGGTCGATCTATTCGCATTTCTTGCAATTATCTTGCTTCCGTGGCAGGCGCGCTGGATCCTTGCATACCGCACCATTGACGGTCAGCCGTATGAGTATGGGACTATCGGCATATACGCGGGGAGCGTTGTGGTCGTTGCCGCGATTTTTTTGTTGTGGCACAGCCGTCAGGCGCATCCGCGGATGACCTGGCCTGCAAAGGTTTTTTTCGGCTGGCTTCTCTTATCGTCACTGTTCGCCAATGATGCCGTTCTCGCGTTGTGGAACTTGGGGCTTGCGGTCATCGCGTTCGGCTACTTTGTCATTGCATCCTCATGGGAACGAGCAAAAGTGATCGGCGCCCTCATTGCCGCAGGCGTCGCGCAGGCGGTTATCGCGTGGCTGCAATTTATAGACCAGCGGGTCATAGCCAGTACGTTTCTTGGCGTGGCAGAACATACCCCCTGGGTACTTGGGCAGTCAGTCGTGATCATTCACGGACAGCGCATTTTGCGCGCCTATGGTCTGCTCCCGCATCCGAATATGCTCGCCGGGATCCTTGCCGTATCGCTCATGCTCGTTGTCTATCGGTTCATCCGCAATGAACGGCTGGACCCGGCGGTTCGTTCGCAGGCAGTGCGGCAAAAGCTTGAAGTGCTTTTTCTTCTTCTCCTTTCAGCGCTTCTCATCACGTTTTCTCGTTCCGCTCTCGTTTCCGTTCTCGTTATAGGATTCGGCTGGTTCGCGGTAGCACTCGCGACAGGCCGGTTACCGCAGATACGCGGACTTGGTAGATTGTTTCTTTTGGGGCTGCTCCTTTTTTTGGTCTTCACGAGCATTGCTGGCGGCATCTGGCTGGAGCGGTTCGGCATAGTTCCGGTTTCTGGTGAACAGCGGCGTCTGGAAACACTTTCGACATCTGAGCGGCTGCTTTCGTTTCATGAAGCTGAAGTAGTGCTGAAACCCCGGACACTCGGCATCGGTTTGGGTCTCGGCAGTTTCGTACCGGCGCTTGCAGAGGCGATCCCGCGTCTGCCGGTCTATGTGTATCAGCCGGTGCATGCGGTGCCAATCATGGCTCTACTTGAGATCGGGGTTCTCGGTACGGCCTTTCTGATATGGTTTTTATATTCTCTTCTGCCAAAAGGAATCATCAGGAGGGGTGCTCATGATATCCTGAAGTTGTATCCGGTATCTCTGGTTGCGGTGCTTCTTGTGATCGGCCTTTTCGATCACTATCTCTGGACCAGTTATTTCGGCCAGTCATTGTGGTGGGTGGTGTTCGGGGCGGCAGTTTCTCGTACCTCATAACCTTGCGTTTTTCCTACATTCTCGTAAGCTTGCCGCGTATGAATTGAGTCGTTAACGTTCTTTCATTCGAGGGGGAGATTCTCAATGTCGAAACCGATGACCTACGACGGTTCCGGAGTTCGGTATGCAGACTTGGATCCGTTCAAGAAACTGGCGCAGTTAGCGGCAGCTGAGACCGCAGGAAACATCGAGCGACTTGACCTCCGAGACGTTCCTGAAAGCCGGGGTGAGAGCGCATATCTCGTTGACATGGGCGGCTACATCATCGCGCACGTCGAAGAGGGCCTGGGAACGCAGAATCTGGTGGCCGATGCGCTATGCGAGCAAAGCGGTAACGCGGCGTACTACCGCGCAAGTTCCATCGGCACCATCGCCATGATCGTGAACGACATGATCACCTCGGGAGCACTGCCGGTTTCCATCGCCATGCATCTGGCCGTGGGGGATTCAGCGTGGCTCGCGGATGATGAGAAAGTGCATCAGGTCATCAGCGGATGGAAGGAAGGATGCTTTCTCGCCGGCTGCGCGTGGGGAGGCGGAGAAACACCGGTGCTTCGTGACGTCGTGTATCCGAACACGGCCGTCTGGAGCGGTTCGGCGTGGGGGATCATACGGCCCAAGAAGCGTTGGATACGATGCACCATCAAGGACGGCGATGCGATCGTGCTGTTCGAGAGTTCGGGGATCCACTGCAACGGACTCACCATGGCACGTGATATTGCAGCAAAGCTTCCCGATGGCTACTTCACCAAGATGGACAATGGGGTTCCCTACGGCGCAGCTCTCCTTGAGCCGACGTGCATCTATGTGCCCTTGATCGAGCTGCTCCTCATCCACGGAGTATCGATTCACTACGCGGTCAACATGACCGGGCATGGCTGGCGCAAGCTGATGCGGGCTGACAAGGATTTTACCTACCGCATTCACGAGCTGCCGCCGGTGCCGGAAGTGCTTCGATTCATGGTTGACCGCGGTCCCATCGCGGAACGTGAGGCATACAAGCAGCTCAATATGGGCGCGGGTTTTGCGATCTACGTGCCCATTGAGGAGGTTAATGATGTCATTGCGATTGCCGAAACCTGCGGATTCAAGGCATATCACGCCGGCACGGTCGTTTTCGACGGGGGACCGAAGCGGGTCGTGATCGAACCAAAGCAGATCACGTTCACCGCAGAGGATCTGCAGATTCGCTGAAGAAGGAGGATATAGCGGCTGGTTGCCCTAGGGCAACCAGCCGCGCTCTTTTTAAAATAAATAACCCGCGGTGTCATTTCGCCAGTTGGCGAAGACAATTCACGCGGGTCTTTTTGACCGCTCATTGGCGATCTGGTTCAAGAACGTTATTGGTTGGGATCCAGAGGCTGGTGCGTATTCGGATCAAGCGGTATCGCCCTCTGGAACTGTGGAAGCTCCACTGGTGGAGGAGACGCCGGTTCGGGCGGTTGTACGAGTTGCCCCAGCTGTCCCCTGATGCTTTCAAATCGAGGATCAAGGAAAGCGAATCGAGAAGGATGCTTGACACCATGCTCATCCTTCAGGTAGTAGGCAACAGTGAGCACGCGATCGCGGACCTTGAGATCCTGCGTTGCCAGAAACCAGGCACCGGTGACAAGGGTGAGGCGTTCTCCTTTCTCATCTTTGAGCATGGGGAGTGCGCTTTCGATCGTCACGGCACCGAAGCCGACGTTCTCAATGGGCCAGTACGGCTCCTCGATGACGCGGGCTTCCCGGAACACGTCCACCGGTTCGATGGGCATGAACTTGGGGATGACGTCTCCTTCTTTCTTTGCGCCATCGCCGCAGCCAAAGAGGGACAGTACCGCACAGAAGAGCAGTACCCCGACGAAGATCCCAGCTCCGACGTACAAAATTCGCTTCACAGTAACCTCCCTCTAGAAGATCGTTCAGGTTATACGTGAAAGAGTCAGGTGGCACCTGTTTTTTTGAGTTTGGAATGTGCAAAATACACCCAACCGTCTCATATTTTATAAAGTATGTCAATATTCTTCGCGCTTAACCAGGGAAGAATCAGGGTTATCCGCCTTCGTCCACGACTTTCAGTCGGGACTTCCTCCTTCGCTAAAGCTACGGAGGACGAGTCGGCGGATTGTTTTTCGTTAGCCTTAAAATACTATGATGTCAATGAAACGAAATAGACTGTACATTAGCATTTTAGCAATTTTTTGTCAATCTTATCGAGTTCTAGGCCTCGTTTTTAAAAGGGTTGACATCCTGACATATTTTCTCTAAGATGCTGGGGCTAGCAC